>CALVER010000038.1 GCA_944326625.1 Candidatus Gastranaerophilales bacterium
ATCCCGCAACAAGTGCGGGATGACAAAAGTCATTTCCCTCGCCCTACGGGAGAGGGATTAAGGGAGAGGGGGCTATCCGCTCATAATGAGATCCTGAAACAAGTTCAGGATGACAAATATGTGAGCGAAGCTCACAGAAAAGAACTTAACGTCCTAACGTCTTATCGTCTTAACAACTTTAAAAAGAAAGCCGCTTTCACCCTCGCCGAAGGTGCTACGCACGTAGACATGTCAGGCAACATTCGTCGTGTCGCGTTTACTCTGGCGGAAGTTTTGATAACCCTCGGCATAATCGGCGTTGTGGCAGCGATGACAATACCGACATTAATTGCGAATTATCGGGAAAAAGTCATGGTAACAAAAGTTAAGCAGGGACATTCTTTGTTAATGAATGCAATTCAATTATATATGGCTCAAAATAATTGTATAAATGCTTTGTGTTTGTTTGATACGAAGAAAACATCGGAACAAGTCGCGGCTGAATTAGGGACAGTGTTAAAAGGAGCAAAGTTATGCAAAGCCGGTGATACTGGTAAATTTTGCAAAACATATTATTACAAAGCCAATCAACCTATTAAGATTGATGGTGTATATGGCGCAGGTGATTCTTTGGGGCCTAGAGGACGAATATATTTGCCTAATGGTATTTCGTTTCAGACCGCCCAAGTATCCGAATGCCCGCGAACTGTTACAAGTATTATCAGGGATGAAAACGGATTTGAAATAGACAGAAAGGAAGTCGTATCCGAGATTTGCGCATATATCTATATGGATGTAAATAATGTGGAAGAGCCAAATCAGTTCGGTGCTGATATGTATAGATATGATGCGAAAATTTCAGGTAAGGTAGTGCCGACAAATCAAAAGCTTTTAAATAGCGTATTAATATACAACAAGCTTGAATACACGCCATATAATATTGGTGATCCTATAGAATAAATCATTTTTGTGTAAACAAAATTTGCGTGAAGGATACACTTGTTCTTGATAAAAAATATTTTTATGGGATAATTTTTGTGTAGCTTAAATAGCAGAAGTACACAATTATATAAGGAAAGACAAAATGGCTAGAAAAACTCCATTAGAAAAAATTAGAAACATTGGTATTGCCGCTCACATTGATGCCGGTAAAACCACTACAACAGAGCGTATTTTGTTCTATACAGGTAAAACTCACAAAATCGGTGAAGTTCACGACGGTGCTGCTGTTACCGACTTTATGGAACAGGAACGCGAAAGAGGTATTACAATCCAATCCGCTGCTGTAACAGCATCCTGGAAAGGTCATCAGATTAATATCATCGACACCCCGGGCCACGTTGACTTTACAATTGAAGTTGAACGTTCTTTGCGTGTATTGGACGGTGTTGTTGCTGTATTCTGTGCGGTTGGCGGTGTTCAATCTCAATCAGAAACAGTTTGGCGTCAAGCTAACAGATACGAAGTTCCGCGTATGGTTTTTGTTAACAAAATGGACAGAACCGGTGCTAACTTCTATCGTGTAGTTGACCAGATCAGAAACCGTTTGGGCGCTAACGCTCATCCTATCAGACTTCCTATCGGCGCTGAAGATCAATTCAAAGGTCTTATCGACTTATTTGAAATGAAAGCTTATATCTATACCAACGATTTGGGTACTGATATTAAAGTTGAAGATATTCCTGCTGATATGGCTGAAAAAGCTCAAGAATACAGAGATGCTCTTGTTGAAGCTATTGCAGAATGCGATGACGATATTATGATGAAATATCTCGAAGGCGAAGAAATTTCAATTGATGAATTGAAAAAAGGCTTGAGAAAAGGTGTTTGCGACAATAAAATTGTTCCGGTAACCTGCGGTACCGCTTTCAAAAACAAAGGGGTTCAGTTGTTATTGGATTCAATTGTTGAATTAATGCCTTCACCGGTTGACGTTAAAGCTATTGAAGGTGAACTTGAAGACGGTACAAAAGTTGAAAGACATTCATCTGATGATGAACCGTTCTCAGCTTTGGCTTTCAAAGTTATGACAGACCCTTATGTCGGCCGTTTGACATTCTTGAGAATATATTCAGGCAAATTGACTTCAGGTTCTTATGTTCTTAACGCTACTAACGGCAAAAAAGAACGTATTTCAAGACTTGTTCAAATGTATGCCGATCAAAGAATTGAAGAAAATGAAGTTTATGCAGGCGACATCTGTGCGGCTGTAGGTTTGAAAGATACCACAACAGGTGATACTTTGTGTGATGAAAAATCTCCGATTATCCTTGAAAAAATGGTATTCCCTGAACCTGTTATTTCAGTTGCTATTGAACCTAAAACAAAAGCAGACCAGGATAAAATGGGTATTGCTCTTCAAAAACTTGCTGAAGAAGATCCGTCATTCAAGGTTAAATCTGACAACGAAACAGGTCAGACAATTATCTCAGGTATGGGCGAACTTCACTTAGACATTATTGTTGACCGTTTGCTCAGAGAATTCAAAGTTGACGCAAATGTTGGTAAACCTCAGGTAGCTTACCGTGAAACTATCCGCGGAAACGCTGATCAGGATTCTAAATTCATCCGTCAATCAGGTGGTAAAGGTCAATACGGTCACGTTAAGATTAAAATTTCACCTGCTGAAGAAAATGCCGGATTTGTATTTGAAAACAAAATCGTCGGTGGTGCTATTCCTAAAGAATATATTGAACCTGCAAGAAAAGGTATGGAAGAAGCACTTGAAGGCGGTATCTTAGCCGGTTATCCGATGATAGACGTTAAGGTTGAACTTTATGACGGTTCTTACCACGAAGTCGACTCATCTGAAATGGCATTCAAAATTGCCGGTTCTATGGCAATTAAAGAAGGCTGCCGTAAAGCAAAACCGTGTATCCTTGAACCTATGATGAAGGTTGAAATTGAAGTACCGGAAG
This sequence comes from Candidatus Gastranaerophilales bacterium, assembly GCA_944326625.1. Classification (GTDB taxonomy): domain Bacteria; phylum Cyanobacteriota; class Vampirovibrionia; order Gastranaerophilales; family Gastranaerophilaceae; genus SIG32. The sequence goes on from CALVER010000038.1 coordinate 2,898, forward strand.
AAAACACAGGCGACATTATCGGTGATATTTCATCACGCAGAGGCCGTGTTGAAGGTATGGAAATTATCGAAGGTACCGGAATTCAAAAAATCAATGCGATTGTACCTCTCGGCGAAATGTTCGGTTATGCAACGGATATCCGTTCAAAAACTCAAGGCCGCGGTACTTTCTCAATGGAATTCAAATGCTACGAGCAGGTTCCTGCAAATATCGAAAAAGAAATTATCGAAAAATCAGGCGCTGCAAAAGCATAATGAATTTGATAACTATAAAAAGGAGCTCTCTGAAAGAGAGCTCCTTTTTTAAGTCTTTTGCCGGCTCTACTGACTACTCTGACCTGCTGTATTATGTAACATTTTGTTAACATAAAAAATAAATATCCTAAAGTTTTTGCGCACAAACACCGTAAACATAAGTACAAAGTATTTAGAAAGGAACGCTTTATGGGAATGGCAGCAGGACAAGCGCGTTTGCTAAGCATTACCGCAAGACTGAGCGATAATGAAGCTAATGGTCAAGCGCTTTCATATTCCAAACAACGCCTTGCGGATGAAACCGAGCAGTTAAATACTGCTTATAACAATGCGCTTGCTGCAACTAAATTAACCGTTCTCACAGGGTTCAACGGTTCTATTGCAAATTATACGGATATTTCATACGGTCTTATGACCGGCTACCAAACTGTTGCCTGCGGCAAACAATATATTGTAACCGATACAAAAGGTAGAATTCTTGTAACGGATAAACAGGCAAAAGCCTTTGAAGCAGGTAACGGTGACTTTAATATATTCCTTGCGGAAATAAACGGCAATGATCCGGGTTATACACAGGCGGATTTGACTGCGACTATAAATGATACTGATCAAACAGCTAAAAATGAATCTTTACAAAAAATTCATGATGCATGGGATGCTTATTTTGCATCTGTGGGTATTACATTTGAAGATGAAGAACATGGCCTTGGTAATTCAAATATAGAATACGGTTATCAAACTTTCGGCGGTGGAAATAGTTTATTTAACGGCTATGCAACTTACAAACTGAACGGCGATGTTAAAGCCATTAACTACGAAGGTACAACACAGGAGCAGCGTGAATTATACGATTATGCAGTTGCAATAACAAGTTATTATTATACCGGCGGAGCTAATTATAACCCTGTAGGATCAACTGCAAACGTGAATTTACAAACTGCCAATGACGTTGATTCAGGCTATATTGATTATTTGAGAAACATATTTAACAAAATGGCTTCCTCAGGATATTATACCGAAGAAAGCGAAGCCGATACAATAAAAGATGATGCATGGTTTGAACAGCAAATAAAAGAAGGCAAACTTCTTCTTGAATATTTCTCAGCAACCGAGGGCGATTTTGTCTCAACAACTATCAGCGATGACGACGCTATACAGGAAGTCGAAGACGAACGCGAAATCGCACGTGTTGAGGCTAAATACAATCAGGATATTGCAGCATTGGAAAAGAAAGATCAATATATTGATCTGGAATTGAAAAAATTGGATACGGAGCATAACGCACTTCAGACAGAATACGAATCAGTTAAAAATGTTGTAGATAAAAACGTCGAAAAATCATTCAGTATGTTTAGTTAATAAATTCAAATATATAATAATTTACCTTTTCCTACTAAATTTTTGTAACACCGCTTTTAAAGCGGTTTTTTATTTTACAAATTAAAATCTAAAAGTTCACAAATCCGCATATTAAAAGCTTTTGAAATCTGTAAAAGATTAGTATAACGGATATCTGTTTTGCCGGTTTCAATATTGCTAAGCCCGTGAACAGAAATGTTTGCAAGTTCCGCAAGCTGTTCCTGACTCAATTGTCGCGTTACCCGTTCAAATTTTATTTTTTGTCCCAACTTTACTAACTCTATATTCATATTATTAATATTCTATCTGCTTGACAATGTTAAATACATTCATTATAATGAATACAAAATAATTATAATGAATAATGAGGTAGTAATATGAATATAAATAGAAAAATCAGGGAAAAAAATTCAGCTTTTACACTTGCTGAGGTCTTGATAACATTGGGGATTATAGGAGTTGTAGCGGCTATGACAATTCCGACACTTATTTCAAAGTATCAGCATTTAGTTCTTGAAACAGGTTTTAAAAAGTCTTATTCTGCATTAACAAAAGCGTTAATACCCGTACAGTTTGAATTTTACGGCAGTATGAATAACGGAGACATAAGGAGAACGGATTTTTATAATGCGTTATGGGACAGTTATAAAATTTCAAAAGATACAGTGGAGTCTTCGGGAGGTTATGGAACTTTTATTGAAATGGGGTATTCGGATGGCAAAAATTCGTTGGTAAGATCTTACAGCAGCAAAAATGTGCCTAATCCGGGTTGTCCTCAGCTGCCGCATTTACTTTTGCCCGACGGAAGTGCCGTAGGAGGTATGTATAACTGCAGTGCCAATTGGATTGTTATAGATTCAAACGGTAAAAAGGGGCCGAATACATTTGGATATGACATATTTTATTTTGGAATAGACAGTACAACCAAGAAATTGAAACCTCTTGGTGAAGGTGCTTACGGGTATTGGAATTTTGCCGATCAAAGCACTTATTGTTCAAAAAATTCCGATAATGATATGAATGGTTTAGGCTGTACATATTGGGCATTAAAAAATAAATGCCCTGATGATGAGACAAAAACTTACTGGCAATGTCTGGATTAAGATATTCAGCCTGCATGTCAGCGCCGCCTGTAGTGTACAGGTGCGATACCTGCATAACAAAAAGTCCAATAGATAATACGTCATTCCGGAATTGTTCCGGAATCTTTTAAAAGTTTCTGTAGGATTTAGCCTGCAGGGCATACCTGACAAAAGATTTAAATTATGCTATTGCCTGACGGCATTCTTCACAGATGCCGTTTTCGTCAAGTTTTCTGTATTTCCAGCAGCGTTCGCATTTTTCGCCTTCGGCTTTTGTAACCCAAACGGTGTAATCGTCTTCAGTATATTCATTTAATACGTCTGACGGTTTTTCGTCCGTTACGTAAGCTTGCGATGTGATGAAAATATTTGCAAGTTCATCTTCGTTTGCTTTTAAAACGCTATTGTCTGCTGTTTTTACGTAAACCGCAACCTCTAATGAGCTTCCGACTTTTTTATCGGCTCTTAAAGGTTCAATTGCTCGGGTTACGACTTCGCGCGCTTTCAAGATTTTTGTGAAATCTTCTTCCAATTGCGGATTATTCCATTTTTCGTTTACAACAGGCCAATTTGAAAGCAAAATACTTTCCAGACCGCCTCTTTGAGTTTCCGGAACATTTTGCCAGATATCTTCCGCCTGATGCGGCATTACAGGAACAAGAAGTCTCACAAGAGTTTGCGAAATTTCATACAAAACCGTCTGGCATGCACGTCTTGAAAGTGACTTTTTGCCTGCTGTATACAATCTGTCTTTTACAATATCCAGATAAAATGCGCTCAGGTCAACTGCCGCAAAGTTTTGGAGGCTCTGGAAATATTTGTAAAATTCATAATTTTCAAAAGCTTCCGTAACCTGTTCGATTAACTGGTTTAACTTATAAAGCGCGAATTTATCAAGTGATTTTAGTTCATCGTATTGAACGTAATCTGTTTTCGGGTCAAAATCAAACAGGTTGCCGAGCAAAAATCTTGAGGTATTTCTTGTTTTTTTGAAAATTTCAACAAGCTGTTTGATAATATTGTCGCCGATTTTGGTATCATTTCTGTAATCGACGGACGCTGCCCAGAGTCTTAATACATCTGCGCCGTAGGTTTTGATAATATCATCCGGTCTTATGTAATTGCCGAGAGATTTAGACATTTTTCTGCCGTCTTCCCCGAATACAAAGCCGTGCGTAAGAACTGATTTATAAGGTGCTTTGCCCTGAGTTGCAACAGAGGTCAAAAGTGATGACTGGAACCAGCCTCTATGCTGGTCAGAGCCTTCAAGATACATATCAACAGGCGTGTGACCGAGCTCCTGCGAACGTTTTTCAACAACCGCACGCCAGGTTATGCCTGAATCAAACCAGACATCCATGATGTCGTTTTCTTTTGTAAAACAATGGGTTTTGCCGCATTTCGGACATTTGAAGCCTTGAGGCAAAAGTTCATCCGCGCTGTATTTTACCCATGCATCGGAACTTTCTTTTTCAAAGATTTTAGCGACATTTTCAATAGTCTCATCGGTTACGATAACTTCTCCGCATTCTTTGCAGTAGAATACTGGTATAGGAACGCCCCATGCTCTTTGGCGTGAAATACACCAGTCAGAGCGGCCTTCCACCATGTTTGAAATTCTGGCTTCTCCGCTTGAGGGAATCCATTTGACCTTTTTAATTTCTTCAAGCGTCTGTTGTCTGAATTTATCAACTTTTACAAACCACTGCGGTGTCGCGCGGTAAATTACGGGGTTTTTGCATCTCCAGCAGTGCGGATAGCTGTGTTGAATGTCTTGTTTTGCAAGTAATGCCCCGCATTTTTCAAGTTTTTCGATTACAATTGAGTTGCCTTTATAGTATGGCACCCCTTCCAAATCTTTATCCTGAACCTTATCCGTCCATACACCTTTTGAATCCAATGGTGAAAATACTTCAATACCGTATTTTAAGCCGACTTCATAGTCTTCAAGACCGTGTCCGGGAGCTGTGTGAACAGAGCCGGTGCCGGCATCAAGAGTAACGTGTTCGCCTAAAATTATCGGTGATTTTCTGTCAACAAGCGGATGTTTTGTGTTTAAAAGTTCCAAATCCGCACCTGTGCAGGATGCAACGACGTTGATGTCGTTTTCTTCCCAGCCTACATCTGCTAAAAATGCGCCCAAAAGTCCCTGTGCCGCAACATAAATGTCGCCTTTGTATTCAAAGAAGGTGTATTCAAATTTCGGGTGCATTGAAATCGCCATGTTTGAAGGAATTGTCCACGGAGTTGTCGTCCAGATTACGGCATATATATCTTTGTCATTTGGAACTTGTTTCAGAATTTCCTTGTTTATTTTTTCCTTTGACTCATCATCAAATTTAAATCTTACATAAATAGAAGTTGACGTATGATCTGCGTATTCAACTTCGGCTTCTGCAAGTGCCGTTTCGCAAGATGCACACCAGTAAACCGGTTTCAAGCCCTTTTCAATATAACCTTTTTTATACATTTCCCCGAAAACTCTGACCTGTTCGGCTTCAAATTCGGGATTAATCGTCAAATAAGGATGTTCCCAATCACCCCAGACTCCGAGGCGTTTGAATTCGGACTCCTGTCCTTTTAAATTTTTATGAGCGAATTCACGGCATTTTTCGCGTAATTCAAGAGGAGTGAGCGCGCTTCTGCCGCCTTTAATATTTTTCACAACAGCATTTTCAATCGGAAGTCCGTGTCCGTCATAACCCGGTACGTACGGCGCATAAAAGCCTTTCTGGGATTTGTATTTAATCAAAATGTCTTTTAATATTTTATTTAAGGCTGTTCCGACGTGAATTTTTTCGGAGCTCAAATACGGCGGGCCGTCATGAAGTACAAAGCTGTTTGTCTTATCGCGCTGTTCAATATTTTTTTCATAAACATTTTGTTCTTCCCAGAATTTTTGGGTTTGAAGTTCTTTTACTGTTGCGTTTGCTCTCATTTCCAGTGTTGTTTGAGGCAAATTCAGGGTGTTTTTGTAATCTGTTTTTGTCTGTTCGCTCATTCTATTCCTCTATTCGTAACTTTTTCATAAATATTTTTTATACCCGAAAAATCCCATTCGAGTTTGTCATGGTCTGTTTCGTTAATAAATTCTTTCATTTTTCCGTAATCAAAAGCGTTTTCCCAGCGCGCAATGACAACTGTTGCAACGCAGTTGCCGATTAAGTTAACGGTTGTCCTGCCCATATCAAGAATCTGGTCAATACCCAAAAGTATTGCAACACCCAGAAGCGGAATGTTAAAACTTGCAAGCGAGCCTGCAAGAACAATTAAAGAAACTCTCGGAACACCTGCAATACCTTTGCTGGTAAGCATTAGCGCAAGCATCATTATCACCTGCTGGTTTAAATCAAGATGAATTCCGACAATTTGTGATGAAAATAATACGGCCATTGCAAGGTAAAGAGTGCTTCCGTCCAGGTTAAACGTGTAGCCTGTAGGCATTACAAACCCGACAATATTTTTCGGAACTCCGAATTTTTCCATAATTTCAATGGCTTTCGGAAAAGCAGCTTCCGAACTCGCTGTCGTGAACGCTAAAATTGCGGGTTCCTGAATTGCTTTGATAAGGTTTCGGAAAGAAATCCTTGCATATTTGCAGGCAATGAATAAAACCATTAATACAAATACCGCAAGTGCCGTATATAATGAAAATATTACTTTTGCATAATTTTTAAGAATTGAAAGCCCGTTAGCTCCGACGGTTGATGCGATGGCACCGAAAATCCCCAAAGGCGCAAAATACATTACGTATTCAGTGAACTTGAACATAATCTGGGAAACCGATGTCAAAACATCCATAACGGGTTTTGCTGCTTTCCCGACAGTGCACATCGCAATTGCAAAGAATAATGAAAATACTACTATTTGTAATAAATTACCGTCAGACATTGCCTGAACAATGCTTGTCGGAAATATGTTCATAATCATATCGGAAATCGATGTATGCGCGTTTGTTGCAGCCATTAGACCCGCTTCGTGCAGCAATGCGGGATTTGTTGCAAAACTGTCTGACACAAATCCCATACCCGGTTTGAAAACATTTGCCATTGTTAAACCGATAACAAGTGCCAAAGTTGTTACGACTTCAAAATATATAACGGTTTTTAACCCGATTTTGCCGAGACTTTTGATATCGCCGTGCCCCGCAATCCCAACAACAAGTGTTGCAAACAGTAAAGGTGCGATAATCATTTTTACCATTCGCAGAAAAATCACCGCAAACGGACGCATTTTTACCGCAAAATCCGGGGCAAAATATCCGACAATTACACCTAAAACCAGTGCTATAAATATTAAGGCTGTAAGTTTCGAATGTTTCAAAGAAATTTCCTCTGACTATATTATATTATAAACATGTGAAAGAGAAAATTTTAATTTAAGAAAATTTAATTACTGACAGGTATTTTTACATAAAATTAGTTTCAAAGGCGCAACACTCTACATAAAAACTATTATCTGCCTGAGGCAGGACATTATATTGTGCCAATATAGGTATAGCCGCTTTATACGATTATTAGTAAACCAATCCAAGTAGTTAGTATTACCGCTATACATAAAAACTATTAT
>CALVER010000039.1 GCA_944326625.1 Candidatus Gastranaerophilales bacterium
CAGAACCGGCTTGATTACCTGCACCCTGTGCTGCATCAGGTGTACCTGTCGGGCTTGCCTGAGCTCCTGCATCACCTTGAGGCAAAGGTGTAACTTCCGGCGCCTGACCGAAGTTCATTGCTTTATCTAAATTTTTCAATGTATACGGCTGACCTTTACTGTTTTCAAACTTGGTTTCGCCGGCAGAAGACAATGACTGCGTCAGAGTGCCTAAAGTTTCATACAATCCTGCTCTTTCCTGGATTAAAGAATTGTATTTAGCAAGACGGTTTTGATCTGATTTTGTTGCTTTACCGGGATCATTATCCGCAAGCGAATCAATTTGTTTTGTTAATTTGTCAATTGAATCCATTGTCTTTTTAAGCTGTTCATCCTGACTTTTTGCAAGATCATATTTTTTATCTTTGACATTATCGTCAAATTTTTTCATATCTTCAATTTCAGTCTTTTTACCGTTAAGTTCACCAATAATCTCACCACATTGTGATTCTATATTTGTTAAAGCTTCATTTGCAGAGTCTAATTTAGCTTTATCAGCTTCAAGTTGTTCTTTCTTTTTGGTCAATTCTTGAATCTTACTGTCAAGTTCGGCTATCTGGCTGTCACCTGCAGGAAGTGCCGCTTTTTGAGCTTCGTATTGATCAATACTTATTTGTGTTGAATTTATTTGTTGACCAATAATACCGCTTTGTTCTGAAACTTGAGCTTTTGCGGTCGGAAGTGTTGATGTTTGGAAATTAGTTATTTCATTAATATCAGTATCAATTGTTTTAATTGAAGCGTCAAGATCATTCGGATCCAAATTACTCAATTGTAATGCTGATGTATCAATATCAACCTTTGCCAAATTCAAACCGTCTTGAACGCCTTCACCTGACAGAGTTTCATTTACAGAATCAGCTATATTTAATTCCTGATAACCTGCATCCAAATTAGCCTTTTTCTCAGCTGATTGCTGTTCAAGGCCTTGAATATCACTAAATGAACCTGCAGAGGAAAGTTTACCGCTCAAGGTTGTAGCTGTAGATAATGAAGATGTTGACAACATACTTGACATTGAAGCCGGAGCACTACCGGGGCCGTCTGCTTTACCGCCGCCGGCAATCTTATCTCCGCCAAATATGCCTGCCTGATTTAACAATCCGAATACAGTCTGAGCAGCCTGCATACCTAATTGTACGCCCAATGCTGCTTTCATTGCTGTCTCCATGCTGTTATCGACGGTTACATTGCCGCCGGCATTAGACATTGCACGCATATTATATACACCTGCGTATCTGTTTGCTTCCGCACGCAGGTTCGCAAATCTGTTAGCATTATTACTTATATGATCATGCGGATTAAAGCCGCGCTGTGCTCCTACCCAGCCTGCACCCCGTCCGCTGCTTCCTAATGCACGCGTAAATACACTCGTTCTTTGAGCAGATTTAAGCTCACCGGCTCTCGCTTTTAATGAGGCAGTGTTAGCAGTTGATGTCTTGGCACTCTGCCGGGCATCACTCAATGATATATTACGTTTTGGTATTCCTGGTAAACTCATTTCTGCTCTCTCGTTTTTAATACCTTAAATATATAAAAACTTGAGATATCCTCCGATTGCACATGTAAAGTAATTTGTTACAAAAGTTAACATGCTAAAAACCATGTGCTGCATGGCTTTTCAATATTTCGACCCCATAATTATTATTCCCATTATTTATACGTTTTTTACCTGATTGTTAAAAAAATTCACATTAAAAAATTAGCCAAATCCGGCATCCCAAGAGTTCTTTGACAATTTGCAATAGATTTTTAAGAATAATTAAGGTTTTAATTGTAAATTTTTCATCAAAAAATTTTTTTAACACAAATCAGCCCGAAATCTTTGTTTTTGGATTTGTTAACAAATATTATGTAAAGACTTTGGCATGGAAAAAGCAAAACCCCTTTATTTTTTTTAAATTTATCCTATGATGAATATACAAATCTTGGGAATGGGGATTTGGGAAGTTTACAGAAACAAAGGGGTTTTGGTTTCTATTTACTCCGCAATTAATCCATCCAAAGAACGATTAAATCCATTACAAAATCGTTTAAAATATGGATAGAGTTTATAATCTTTATAATCTTGGAGGTTATTGGTAGTGTTACAACATGGTTACATACAAATTTATACGGGAGACGGCAAAGGAAAAACTACCGCATCATTAGGTTTAGCATTGAGAGCTTTGGGACACGGCTGGAAAGTTCTTATTATACAATTTACAAAAGGCGACAGCGCAACTTCTTACGGAGAAATCGTTTCATGCTCAAAATTCCTCCCGAATCTGGATGTTGTTCAATTCGGTATGGACAGAGTTTGTTATTCTCATAATGTTTGCATGGATGACTACAAAGAAGCAAAACGCGGCTGGGAATTCGCTAAAAAAGCAATCAATTCCGGTGAATATCAATTGATTATTCTGGATGAAATAAATATTTGCACAGCTATGAATATGATTAAAGTATCCGAGGTAAAAGATGCACTTTTGCATAAACCCGATAATCTTGAAATCGTATTAACCGGACGTTATGCTCACCCCGAATTAAAAGCTATGGCTCATCTCGTAACTGAGATGAAACCTATAAAACACTATTTTGACATGGGTGTCATGGCAAGACAAGGTATTGAATATTAATTGAATAAGGTAAATCCTTTTTGAAATAACGGGCTGTAATAAGTCCGTTTTTTTTTACAAAACTAAAAAAATATTTGCACATAAAGCATGTTTATAATATGCTGAATTTGGTTACACTAGTCCGATAGGTTCGCCCTAGTCCGGAGTCGGGGTAAAATATAGCCTCTGACCGATAAAACGGCAATTTTCAAATGAAATAGCTTGTAACGGATGGGACAGTTTAGCCCGTAGTACAACACATTAAACATAAGGAGAAAACCGATGCCAACAGCATCTATGATTGAACTTTTGGAAGCAGGTGTACATTTCGGACACCAAACTCAAAGATGGAACCCTAAAATGAAACCGTATATTTACGGTGCAAGAAACGGTATTTACGTAATTGATTTGCGCAAAACCACCGATCTTTTGGATCAGGCTTATGCGGTAGTAAGAGAATTCGCTGCTCGCAACAAAAACATTTTGTTTGTAGGTACAAAAAAACAGGCTGCTGAAGTTGTTGCAGAAGAAGCACAAAGATCAGGCGCTTATTATATTAACAGAAGATGGCTCGGCGGTATGTTGACTAACTTTGACACTATCCGCTCAAGAGTTAACAAACTTAGAGAAATTGAAGACTTTATTTCTTCAGGCCACGCAGAAAAATTACCTAAAAAAGAAATCGCTCAGTTGAACCGTCAATTAGGCAAATTAAGCAAAACTTTAGGCGGTATCAAGGATATGAGAGGTCTGCCTGATTTAATCTTCATCGTTGACCAGAAAAAAGAAGATATCGCTATTAAAGAAGCTAATAAATTAGGTATTCCGGTAATTTGTCTTGCTGATACAAATGCTGATCCGGATGGTATTAACTATATTATTCCGGGTAATGATGATGCTATAAGATCAATTAAATTGATTACTTCAAAATTGGCTGACGCTGTTTTGGAAGGTAAACAATTAAAAGAAAACAACGCTAATCAAAAAGCTAAAATTGAAGAAATTAAAGCTGAAGATGCAGGCGTTTCAGCAGAAGAAACAGAAAAAGCAGAATAATTACGCAAATTTTAACCATAGGCTTAATCTAAGCCTATGGTTTTTATAAAAAAAGGAGAGAAATTAAATGAATATTACAGCACAAATGGTAAAAGAACTCCGCGACAAAACCGGCGCAGGCATGATGGATGCAAAAAAAGCGCTTGTTGAAGTTGACGGTGATATGGAAAAAGCAATGGAAGTTCTCCGCCAAAAAGGCATGGCATCTGCCGACAAAAAAATGGGCAGAATTGCAGCTGAAGGCTTGGTAGCTTCTTACGTTGACGATAAAGTCGGCGCTATGGTCGAAGTTAACTGCGAAACTGATTTCGTTGCCAAAAATGCCGAATTCAAAGAACTTTCAAACTGCCTCGCTCAGGCCGTTGCAGAATCTAATCCGGCTGACGTTGACGCTTTTGTAAATTCAACTTGCCCCAAATGCGGCAAAACAATTGCTGACGTAATTAAAGAAAAAATTGCTTCTATAGGCGAAAAAATTACTTTCAGAAGATTTGTCCGCTATGAAGGCAATGTCGCAACTTACATCCACAACGGCAAAATCGGTGTTCTTTTAAATACTGACAAAAATGATGCCGAATTAATGAACGATATTTGCTTACACATCGCGTCTAACGCTCCTGAATTCATTTCAAGAGAAGAAATTCCTCAATCTGTTATTGACGAAGAAACAAGAATTGAAATGGGCAAAGAAGATATTCAGAAAAAACCTGAAGCTATCAGAGGAAAAATCGTTGAAGGCCGTGTAAACAAACTTATGGCATCACGTGTTCTTCTTGAACAGCCGTTTGTTAAAAACCCTGATATTACAATTCAACAGTTAATTGAAGGTAAATTGACAATCAAAGCTTTCACAAGATACACTCTCGGCGAAGGCTTGGAAAAACGTCAAGACAACTTCGCTGAAGAAGTTATGAACCAAATGAAAGGTTAATCAGAGCATATAAAAAAAACGGCAGCAATTGCTGCCGTTTTTTTTTTGCGTTTATTTAACACAAATTCTTGTAATAAAACCATATTTTTAATATAATAAAGCTATGGAAATAATAAAAAAACTTAAACTGAAAAATTTTGAAATCGGCGGGGATAAATTAACTATCCTTGCAGGCCCGTGTGCTGCCGAAAGCATGGAAATTCTGGACGAAACCGCAAAAGGTTTGAAAGAAATCACAAAAAAATTAGACATTAATTTCGTATTTAAATCATCTTTTGACAAAGCAAACCGCTCGTCTATACATTCCTATCGCGGGCCGGGCTTAGAAAAAGGGCTTGAAATGCTTCAAACCATCAAGTCAAAATATGATATACCAATTGTAACTGATATTCATACACCCGATCAGGCGCAGCCGGTAAGTGAAGTCGCTGATATACTGCAAATTCCGGCATTTTTATGCAGACAGACGGATTTATTGGTAGCTGCTGCGAAAACCGGCAAAATCGTTAATATTAAAAAAGGACAATTTTTAGCACCTGAACAGATGGGATCTTTAGTCAAAAAAGTTGAAGATTCCGGCAATAATAATATTTTATTGACTGACAGAGGTACAACTTTCGGATATAACAATTTGGTTGTGGATTTCAGAGCAATTCCCATAATGCTTGAATTCGGTTATCCGGTTGTATTTGATGCGACACACAGCGTACAGCTTCCGGGAGCAAACGGAACAAGCTCCGGCGGTGACAGAAGATTTGCTGCCCCGCTTGCAAAAGCTGCTATGGCGGCAGGCGCCAATGCTTTATTCTTTGAAGTTCATCCTGATCCGGATAAGGCTCTTTGCGACGGCCCGAATATGATTGCGCTTAAAGATGCTGAAGAACTTTTTAAACAATGTAAAGATATTTTTGAGATTGTAAGGAAATGATTATTAAAACATTCACGGCAGGCCCTATTGATGCCAATAACTACCTTTTAATCGACGGAGAGGAAGCTGTCTTAATTGACTGTTCCGAGGTTAAACCTGAAATATTAAAAGAAATTGAAGGGAAAAAATTAAAATATATTTTGCTTACACACGGACATTTTGACCACGTCTTAGGGATAAACGGCATGCGCGAAAAAACAGGTGCTAAAGTTCTTGTAAACAAAAACGATGTTGTACGTATAGAAGAATCCGCAAGTATAATGAGAACATTTGGTGTTCAAGGGGTGGAAACTCCGCATGCCGACGGATTTATAAATGACGGGGATATAATAGAATTCGGCAATACTAAAATTAAGGCTATAGCGACTCCCGGTCATACGGAAGGCGGAATCTGCTACCTTGTTGACGGCAAACTTTTTTCGGGGGATACTTTATTTAAAAATACTGTCGGAAGATGCGATCTCGCAGGCGGGAATTTTCAAAAACTTTCAGATAGCGTAAAAAATAAACTTTTTACTCTCGATGAAAATACCGTTGTGTACCCGGGACACGGCCCTGAAACAACAATAAACTTTGAAAAACAATATAATGAAATAATATAAGAGGATTAATATGAAAACTCAACTGGAAAATATTTACAAAAATGCAACCCATGACATTGAAAATGCAGCGTCAATCAGTGACATTGAAGAAATAAGAGGTAAATATTTAAGCCGTAAAGGTGAATTTAACGAAATTAAAAAAGGCTTAAAAGACTTGCCCGATGCTGACAAACGCGTAGTCGGTGCTTTGGCAAATGAGATTACCCAAAAACTGGAGTCTGCTTTAAAAAGTAAATATGATGAGTTTTACAAAAAAGAATTAAACGAAAAATTGCAAAAAGAAAAACTTGACGTCACGCTGCCCGGAAAATATACATCCATTGGGTATACGCATCCCCTGACATCAACAACAAATGAAATTGTTTCTATATTCCAGAATTTGGGATTTTCGCTTGTTCCCAATGAACTCTCACCGGAAGTTGAGACGGAATACTACAACTTTGATATGCTTAATGTTCCGAAAGATCACCCTGCGAGAGATGTTCAGGATACTTTTTATACAAAAATAGCTAAAAATGTTGTGCTAAGAAGTCAGACGTCTGGTGCGCAAATTCACGCAATGGAAGGCAAAAATCCGCCTATAAGAGTTATTTCACCGGGCAGAGTTTACAGAAACGAAAACATTAACGCACGCAAAAACAACTTTTTCCATCAAATTGAAGGCTTATACGTTGATAAAGGCATCACTTTCGGGGACTTAAAAGGTGTTTTAAATGAATTTATCAGGATATATTTCGGTGCAAGCCGCCCGACAAGATTCAGAAGCAGCTTTTTCCCGTTCACGGAACCTTCAGCCGAAGTTGACGTACAATGTATTATGTGCGAAGGCAAAGGCTGCAGAACATGCTCCGGCACCGGCTGGCTGGAAATCTTAGGCGCAGGCATGGTTGATCCGAATGTATTACGCGGTGTCGGAATTGATCCGGATGTTTATTCTGGTTTTGCGTTCGGTATGGGCATTGAAAGACTTGCAATGCTAAAATACGCAATCGACGACATCAGATTATTCTTCAACGATGACGTAAGATTTTTGGAACAGTTCTAACTATATTAAAATCATAACAAATACCTTATAATTATTTTCTCGACGACGCTCCCGCCTCCGGCTCCGCTATTGTCTCAAAAACAATTATAAGGTATTTGTTTATTCGCACAAATTTTATTACTTAACCACTTTATCCAGCCCGTGGGGTTTATCGACGTTTCTGTGAAGTTTCAGAGCCACCTCAAGCGCCAGAAGCTGAATCATTACAGCCACACAAAAATATTTAACAATTTTGCTTTCGCAGTCAATGTTTATATTGAATGTGGAATTTATTTTCACGTTTTTATTGCCCAAAATACAAATGGGCGGACGATATTCCTCTTTAATTTTGTTCAAATTTTTAGTTGCAATATAACTTAAATCATCAACCAGTATGTAAATCAAAACCGCTTTATTATTCAAAACAGCCACATGCCCGTGCATAAATTCACCTAAAATATGTGAGGTTACATTCAAATAAGATGTCTCTTTAATTTTCAATGCGGCTTCTTTTGCAAGTGCATAGGACATACCGTCCGCACACACAACAATGTTTTTATATTTGGAAACAAATCTGCCGAGCGTCTTAATTTTTGGACGTAATTCATAGGTTTTGTCAATATATTGAGGAATAGATATTACTTCGTTAACGTAATTTTCAACATCAATACCTTTTAATTTTGCAAACTTTAAGGCAAGAAGGGTTACGCACATCATCTGAGAGGTCAATGATTTAGTTGCGGCAATGCTTCTTTCCACACCGGCATGGCAGCAAACCTTGTAGTCAGAAGCATTCCAGATTGTAGAATCTTCTTTGTTCGTGATGCATAAGGTTCTGACACCGAATTGTTTTGCTTTAATCAAAGCTTTATTAGTGTCCGAGGTTTCGCCAGATTGGGTTATAAAGATATAGAGCATATTTTCGGCATGCGGAATAACAGCTTTAAGTAAAAATTCGCTGGAATAAATTGCACGCGCCTCAAGATTAGCAATACTGCCGAAAACATCCGCACCATATCTTGCGCAATGATATGAAGAACCGCTTGCGACAAATACAACCTGCTCAATTCCCTGCGGTACATCAATCAGGATTTCCTCATTATCGCCGATATACGTATTAACAAGGTGTTCAAGGATTTTTGACTGTTCAAAAATCTCACGTTCCATGCTGCTTTTTCTTTTTTTAAAAAACATATTTACCTCGGAAAATCTTTCGTTGGTGCCTATTATTATCCTAAAATTTCTTTTAACAATTCGTTAACCGCTTTCGGGTTAGCTCTGCCTTTTGTTTCTTTCATAACCTGACCGACAAAGAAGCCTAAAAGCTGGACTTTACCGTTTCTGTAAGCTGTTACCTGATCAGGATTTGCATCAACAACTTTTTGAGCAATTGCTTTTATTGCTCCTTCATCACTAATCTGGCTTAAACCTTTTTCTTCAACGATTTGAGAAGCTTTTTTGCCTTCTTTCATCATATCAAAGATAATTTGTTTACCGATATTATTTGAAATTGTATTTTTTTCGATCAAAGAAATCAATTCGGCAAGATTTTCAGGAGTTAATTGTGTTTCGTTAATCTCAAGTTTTTCTTCTTTTAAATATGCCGCAATTTCGCCCATCATAAAGTTTACGGCAATTTTCGGAGTTGCACCGAGCTTCAGCACTTCATCAAAGAACAATGCAAGCCCCATCTGTTCAACGATAACGTTTGCGTCATACTCACTCAAGCCCAAATCCATATAGCGCTTGCGTTTTGCAGACGGCAATTCGGGCATTTTTGATCTGATTTCTTCAACCCATTCTCTTGAAATTTCTAACGGCATCAAGTCAGGCTCAGGGAAATATCTATAATCATGTGCATCTTCTTTGCCGCGCATTGAACGGGTTTCGCGTGAATTGTCATCCCAGAGTCTTGTTTCTTGAACAACTTTTCCGCCTTCTTCGACAATTTCAATTTGTCTGTCTATTTCGTATTCAATAGCTCTTTGAAGTGCCGAAAAACTGTTTACGTTCTTAATTTCAGCACGTGTGCCGAATTCTTTTGAACCTTTCGGCATAATAGAGATATTGGCATCGCATCTCATGGAGCCTTCTTCAAGGTTACCGTCGCAGACGCCTATATATCTTACGATATTACGCAATTCTTCCATATAAGCTCTTGCCTCATCTGAACTTCTCATATCAGGTTCGGATACGATTTCCAAAAGAGGAGTTCCTGCACGGTTCAGGTCAACAAGAGAATAGCTGGAACCTGCAAGTCCGTCAGCACCTGCATGAACGAGTTTCCCAGCATCTTCTTCCAAATGCGCACGGGTAATTCCTATTCTTTTTCCGTTTATATCAATGTGAC
This sequence comes from Candidatus Gastranaerophilales bacterium, assembly GCA_944326625.1. GTDB lineage: Bacteria > Cyanobacteriota > Vampirovibrionia > Gastranaerophilales > Gastranaerophilaceae > SIG32. The sequence continues at coordinate 9,528 of CALVER010000039.1, forward strand.
CGTTTACGCAAATCGGTTCATCGTATTGAGAGATTTGATACCCCTTCGGCAAATCGGGATAGAAGTATTGTTTTCTGTCGAATTTGCAGCGGGAAGGGATTTCGCAATTCAAGGCAAGCCCTGTTAAAATTCCCATATTGACGGCTTCTTTATTCAAAACCGGCAAAACACCCGGCATACCAAGGGTAATCGGGCTGATTTCGGTATTTTGTTCTTTACCAAATTCCGTACCGTCCGGTGCAAATATCTTTGATTTGGTCTTTAACTGCGCGTGAACTTCCAAACCTATAACTACTTCATACTTATCTCTCAAATTTTCCATTATCTTCTCCTTATCGTATGATAATTATAGCATAAAAGTT
>CALVER010000040.1 GCA_944326625.1 Candidatus Gastranaerophilales bacterium
CGGAGTCCTGTTTCTGCGTATTTTAAAGTAAGATCAAAAGTTTTTACGGGGATTCCGTAATCATTATCAATAGGGTAAGGTGTTCCGTTTACGGCAATTTTTTTGTTAAACTCAGGCAGCTTATCTTTTAAATAATACGCAATAAAAACCCCCATAGACCAGGTTAAAAGGACTTTTGCGCTGTATTCGGCGGGTATTTCGGGCAGATTTAGATTGCTGTAATCATAAAGCATCAGAACGTCGAAGTCTTTTGTTTTCAGACATTTAAACGGCTGTCCGTCAAAGCTCCAGCCCCCGAAAAACACTATTAATTTGTCGTTATTTTGTTTGTTAAGCCAGTCAAATTGCATAGTTTTTCCAAATCCTTTTCTGTAATTTCCGTTGTCAGTGAAAATCTTATTCTGGAGGTGCCTTCAGGCACTGTAGGCGGTCTTATCGGAAGTGTAAAATAGCCGTTTTCATAAAGGATTTCGCACATTTCAACGGTTTTTTGATTGTCGCCCAGAATATACGGAATGATATGGCTGGAACTCCCCATTTTTCTACCTAATTCAAGCATATTATTTCTTTTTTCATAAGTGTTCAGCAGTTTATTTTCAATAATCCATTTTGTAAATGCGACATTTATCGGCGGAAGTGCGGTAGAGAATATAAAAGAGCGGGATATGTTGATCAAAAAATCAATGAGAGTTTTATCTCCGACGACAAACGCGCCCATTGACCCTATTGCTTTGCCGAAAGTTCCGATTAAAAGGTCTATATCGTCAATCACGCCTAAAGTTTCCGCAACGCCAAGTCCTTTTTCGCCGAAAACACCAAAAGCATGGGCTTCGTCAATAATCAGCATGCAGTTATATTTTTTCTTAAGTTCAATAATCCTTTTTAAATCAGCAATATCGCCGTCCATGCTGAAAACACTTTCCGTAATTATGATTGCATTTTTAAAGTTTTTACGTTCACGTGCAAGCAGAATTTCAAGGCTGTCCGTATTGTTATGCTGATAGCGGAAAAATTTACCTTTAGACAGCTGCATTCCGTCAATAATACTGGCATGGTTGAGTTTGTCCGAAAAAATTACGTCGTCTTTTTGCGCTATTGCACTTGAAATTCCGACATTTGCGTGGTATCCGCTGTTAAATAAAAGCGCAGCTTCTTTGTTGTATAAATTTGCCAGAAGATTTTCCAGTTCCTTATAAACAGGCAAATTCCCAGTTAAAAGCCTTGCAGAGGCGCTTCCGAACGAATATTTGCCGCCGACTGTTTTCATAAATTCTTCCGTAATCCTTCTGTTATCGGCAAATCCGAGATAATTGTTTGACGAAAGATTGAGGAGCCTTTTTTCTCCGAAATAAACGTATTTTTCATCTTTTTTTGAAAAATTTTTTATTGTGCGGAAATGAGAATGCTCCTCAAGTGTTTTTAAAATATCTGCGTAAGTTTCGTACATGATTAAATTTTATCATAAAAAAAGACGTCCCGAAGGACGTCTTTTAGTTATCCTTTTTCTTCAACGTCGGGAATGCAATTACATCACGTATTGAAGGTGAGTTGGTCAAAAGCATTATCAGTCTGTCAATACCGATTCCCAATCCGCCCATAGGAGGCACGCCGTGTTCAAGTGCGCAGATGTAATCTTCGTCAATCGGCATGGCTTCTTCATCACCTGCCGCTTTTGCCTGCATTTGAGCTTCAAATCTCATTCTCTGATCTATCGGATCCGTGAGTTCGGAAAATGCATTTGCAACTTCCCAGCCGTTAATTCTTGTTTCAAAACGTTCCGTGAGTCTGTCATTATCTCTGTGAACTTTTGCAAGCGGTGATATATCACGCGGATAATCAATTATATGTACCGGCTGGATTAAGCCGGGTTCGATTTTTTCTTCGAAAACTCTTTCCACAACCTGACCCCAGTTATCGCAGTCATCAGCATTTACATTGACTGCTTTAGCTTTTGCTTTTGCATCTTCAACAGTAAATATTGTGTTAAAGTCAATGCCTGTAGCTTCTTTGATTGAGCCAAGCATGGTTTTTCTGTCCCATGGCGGTGTTAAGTCGATTTCATTATCGCCATACTGAATTTTCATTGTACCGAGAACATCTTTTGCAATTGAGGCTATCAAGTTTTCCGTCAGAACCATCATTTCGTTATAGTCAACATAAGCCTGATACAATTCCATCATAGTGAATTCAGGGTTATGGCGGGTGTCTATGCCTTCGTTTCTGAAGCTTCTGTTAATTTCAAAGATTTTTTCGGAAAGGCCGCCTACCATAAGTCTTTTCAGGTAAAGTTCAGGTGCAATTCTTAAATACATATCCATATCAAGAGTATTATGGTGTGTAATGAAAGGTCTTGCGTTAGCTCCGCCTGCCTGCGGGTGAAGCATAGGTGTTTCAACCTCTAAAAATCCTTGATTTGTCAGGTATTCTCTGATTTTTTGAATTATCAAACTTCTTGTTCTGAATGTTTTTCTGACGTCTTCATTGATAATCATATCAACGTATCTTTGTCTGTATCTTGTTTCGACGTCGGTAAGCCCGTGAAATTTTTCAGGAAGCGGCAATAAGGATTTGGATAACAATTTAAGTTTTGTTGATTTGATTGATAATTCGCCTCGCGGAGTCCTTCTTATTGAACCGTAAAACCCTACAATATCACCGATATCAATAAGTTTTAAGATTTTCATCTGATCTTCGGAGAGATTTTCTTTATGTGAAAATACCTGAATTTTTCCGGATGAATCCATCAGGTCAATAAACATACCGGTGTTACGGATTGCCATAACACGTCCTGCAACTGCATAAAAATCTTCTGTTTCTTCGCCTGCGGGCAGGTCTTTATATTTTTCCTGTAAATCTGCTGCATTAGCGTCTTTATCAAACACGTAAGGATACGGATTTACGCCTTTATCAGCAAGGTCAGCAAGCTTTTGTATTCTTGTTTGTCTTATTTGTGCACCCGGAGAAAGGGTTTCCTGAATTTGTTGTGTCATATTGATTTCCTCTTAATTAATAATTCTACTAATTAAATTCTAACACAAACAAATTCTTTATATGTTTTGAATTTGACGTTTAAGTTCTTCGGGTCTTGAGGAGCGGGCAAGAGCATCTTCAAGAGTTATTAATTTATTTTTATACAATTTAGCAAGTGACATTTCAAGGGTTTCCATACCTACGCCCTGGCTTGTTTGGATTGTAGAATAGATTTGAGCTGCTTTTGCTTCACGTATAAGGTTTGCGATTGCCGGCGTTACGACCATAATTTCCTGCGCCATTATACGGCCTTTTTTAGTCCCGTCAGGTTGTAATTTTTGTAAAAGAGTTTGAGAAAATACGGCTACAAGAGAGTTCGCAAGCTGAACGCGAATTTGTTGCTGCTGGCCTTCCGGAAATACGTCAATAATACGGTCAATAGTTTGTGATGCTGATGACGTGTGAAGTGTTCCGAAAACCAAGTGGCCTGTTTCAGCTGCTGTTAGCGCCAGTGCTATTGTTTCATGGTCTCTCATCTCACCTACCAGAATAATATCAGGGTCTTCACGAAGTGCAGCTCTTAAAGCATTTGCAAATGATCTTGTGTCAGCGCCGAGTTCTCTCTGGTGAATAATACTTTTTTTAGATGTGTGAACAAATTCCACCGGATCCTCAATTGTCAGAATATGTTCTGCACGTGTTCTGTTGATATAGTCAACCATAGCAGCCAGCGTGGTTGATTTACCGGAACCTGTAGGGCCGGTTACAAGTACCAGTCCGCGGGGTTTTTCCGCTATTTTTTTAACAATTTCCGGCAGGCCTAAATCTTCAAGTTTTGGCGCGTTTGCGCTGATTGTTCTGAATGCCGCCGCATAACATCCTTTATCTTTGTAGAAATTTACCCTGAAACGACCGACATTATCAATACCGTATGAAAAGTCCAGTTCCCAATCCTGTTCAAGACGTCGTCTTTGTTCATTTGAAAGCATAGGAAACAACAATGCTTCTACATCATCAGGAGTTAAAGGCTGTGATTCATATCGTACAAGTTGCCCGTCAATACGTACAACCGGAGGTAGTGCGTTTGATATGTGCAAGTCACTTCCGCCGTCTTTTACCAATCGTTCCAATAATTCTTCAATAATCATATTTTTACCTTATTCCACAAAGTTCATTAATGCATCATTTTCTTTTGCTGCCATTTCTATCAAAAGATAGGTCATATATGCACCGAGAGCAACGGCTTTAGGATCCAAATCAGTTTTGCTTGCCGCTTCAATAATCGCCGTGTTTACTTCGGGATTTTCCTCTTTTATATAGTGAATCATTTTTTTACGCCACGCCGGCATATCTTTAAATATTTCATTAAATGCTTGTGTGGCAATTTCTTCAGATATTATTGGCAGCATAATTTTTCCTCTATATTTTTTATTATATACGAAATTTTAACAATAGTCTATACTTAACACAGAAATACAGTATTTGTAGTATAATTTTTTTATGAAACTTGAGGGACTGGAGTTAAAAAATTACAGAAATTGTGCGGATTTGAAACTTGATTTGGGTTCGCCGAAAATTCTTATTATAGGAAAAAATGCACAGGGAAAAACCAATATTCTTGAGAGTATTTATTTTTTGTCCGCATTGAAAAGTCCCAGAACTTCAAATAATATTGAACTTATAAATTTTGCTGCCGAAAAATTCATGATTGATGCGGAAATTATTAAATCCGGCACGGATATAACGCTTTCTTATGCTTATGACAGGGAAAAATCCCGTGAGATTAAAATTAATGGTGTAAAATCACGCCCGAAGGATTTTAAGCAGGTTTTGAAAACGGTTTTGTTTTCCACTGCAGATTTGATGCTTTTGCGCGGAAATCCTCAGGATAGGCGCGATTGGCTCGATAGAGCAATTTCTCAAATCTATCCGGCTTATGATGAAAGGTTGTCTAAATATGACAAAATCCGCGTGCAGAAGAATAATTTGTTAAAAGAGTCTGCCAAAACAGGTAATTTGAACGAGACACTCCTTGATGTATACAACGAACAATTAGTAATTACGGGCAGTAATATAATTTATCTAAGAAAGAAATTTTTAAAAGAAATTGAAAAAATTGCCGTTGAAAAACACCGCACAATTAGCGAAACAGAAGATTTGAAAATTGATTATGACTGTTCTTTCTTGACCGGTAAAGAAATAGAAATTGACGAAATTGCTGAAAAATTCAAGTTTTCGCTTGAGGATAGAAAGCTTGAAGAACTCCGTCGCTGTCAGGCATGTGCCGGCCCGCACAGAGACGATATTATATTTTATATAAACGGAAATGAAGCCGTGAAATTTGCCTCACAAGGTCAGCAAAGAACTATTGTTCTGGCTCTTAAATTATCCGAACTGGATATCATAACCGGCAAAACGGGCGATGAGCCGATATTGCTTCTGGACGATGTACTTGCGGAACTTGATGATATCAGGCAGAATTATCTTTTAAAATCTATAAGCGCAAACACTCAGACTATCATAACCTCTGTTGATACCGTGCTTTTTGAAGATGAATTTTTAAAAGACGTGAAAATTTATAAAATTGAAAACGGTAAAATTATTACCTGCGATTAGGATTGTGTTTAATCGCTAATCGCATTTATGTTTGCCGTCCCAGCTCAGGTCGTCGCAATGCAGATAATCCATGTTCTCGTTTTCAATTACCCAGCCGGTACATGAGTCTTTTTCGTCAGAGTTAAGACATTGTTTTTTAAAACTCCAACTGTAATCTTCAGCTACCTCTCTTGCACCGCTCGGTATAATACCAAATTTTGTTGCCAAAAATTTGAAGCGGTCTTTTCCGCCTTCATTTGGCTCATTATCCCCGTTTAAATCAACAAAAAAGCTGAAACATCCTGTCTGTAAAGCTTTGGATGTCCCGTAATTCGCACTGCAATTACTTCCGTTATCGCCGTCATTAGTCCCCCAAACAGCGTGATCTACATAAAAGTTATAAAATTTCGTCCCGTCGTTTAAATAAATTGAATATTCGCCTTTTGATGTTTCTTTATCGCCCTTTACAGTATTAATTTTGTTGTGCTTCATATACTTGCTTAAAATGTTTACGATTTTTGTTCTTGAACTTGAAGATCTGTCAGGCTCAGACCATTCCTCTTCGTCATAAAAATTTGACTGAGATGTATTCAAGCCCCAGGTGTCAGGGGTCCCGTTCTCGGCAATCGCAAGCTGGTATGCCTGAGAAATTATACTGTATGCTTTTTTTAATCTTGTTACGGTTTCGCGTTCTTTATAATTTTGTACCAGCGTCGGAATAGTCATTGCAGCAACAACTCCTATTATTGCCAGTACAATTAAGGTCTCTGCCAATGTAAATGCTGATAATTTATTTTTCATTTCTGCCTCCTGACATTATATTCCGTATAAAACTTAACTTTAAGACATTTTATTACTTCTATTATGACATAATTTTGCATTATGTCAATATAATTGTGCCAAATAATGACCTTAATTGTCGCGCAGTAAATTTGTATAATTTTTGTGGAGGCCACAAATGAGTATAAAAAAACTTTTGGGTGCGAAAATTCGCGAACTAAGGAAACAGAATAATTATTCTCAGGAACATTTTTCAGAGCTTGTGGACTTAAACCCGCGCCAAATTGTACGGATAGAAAACGGTGAAAGTTTTCCGACAGCTGAAAACCTTGAAAAGATTGCGAATGTATTTGGAATAAGAGTTCAGGAATTGTTTATTAATGATTGTTTTTCATCCGAAGAAGAAATGAAACTGGCTATAATAAATAAATTGGCTGATATGAATAGGGAAAAATTGCGTGCATTATATTTAATGGCTATGAATATTTAACAAAATTTTAAAGGTTGCTTTTGCCGGCTAATTTGAAATTTTTTCCGGTATTTTTTAATGGCAATTTTTTTTATGTGCTTGTTTTTATTTAAGTATGATAAAAGTAGGTAGAATTTTTAGCGGTTTATGGCCAAAATCTGTTACCAAGGCTGAAAAGACCAATAAATTACAATTATCGACAGTCAAAAATAATGCAACTGATACATTTACGCGAATGTGCGAGTGTAAATATTCCTATGACCCGTCGGGATTTGCTGTTTTTGGAGAGTTTCCCGAAAATTATGTCTATATAGACAAATACTGGGTTAAGGCAAAACCTGCAAAATATTCTTATATGTTGAAAAAAATGATACCGGAACGTCCCGCACATTGGGATATTTCACAAAGACTTAAGCCATGTTATTTCGTGGATTATCTTTATTCACACGGCAAAGGCCAAGGAACACGGGCAATTAAAGATATTGTAATGAAGAGTTTGAATGATCCGAAAACTCAAGGCCGCGTGGTTTTGCAGGCTGATATTATTGACGGCAAAACTTCTCCCGCGGGTTTTTATTACAAATTAGGATTCAGGTTTGCAAATCCCGAAGATAATAAAGTTTTGCAAAACTGGCTTGAAAAATCCGGCAGGCGTGAGGATTCCCCTATGGCTACCGGTTTGATGTTTTTACCGTCTGAAAATATCCGTCATTGTCTGAATTATTAACGTTTACCACGGGTAATCGTCTTTTATTTCCCAATTGTCGTATAATATTAATCTTGCAGCGCAAAGAGCAGATTCGTTGTTATTATTTTTGCTGCAATATGATAGAAGTCGATCCTTTTCAAAATTATTGTCTGCAGGAAGTACACCCTTTTCGCCGTATTTTAAAATGAAAAAGTCTTTGCCGTAAATATTTGGTCCCTGCCCGCCGTTGATATCAACATATAAACTGGCACTGATTGAAATAAAGCTTCCGTCTTGCAGATAAAAACTTACACGGTTGTCATCAGTGTTATCACAAACTCCAACATCATCTTTCCTTTCGCCGGCAAGTGTTTGCCACGGTTTTTGTTCCTTATAACCGCATTCTTGATATGTTTTGCAAACAGTTGCACCGGCTAAATACGGCTGCCAGTATTTTTCAAAAAATTTTGTTCCGCCTATATCGGCATGTTTTTGCCATTGGTTAAACGGGCCGTTATCAACTGTGGACATTTGGTATGCCTGATTTAACGTCGAATAAATTTTTTTAAGTTTTTGTATTGTTATGGATTTTTGATAATTGGAAATAAGTGTCGGAATAGTCATTGCTGCAACAACGCCGATAATTCCTAAAGTTATCAAGACCTCTGCAAGTGTAAAAGCTTTTTGTTTCATGTTAAAAATTCCTTATTATTTGATATTTTTCTTAATATATTAAGAAAAATCTTTATGAATTAAGAATATAATAACATGAGATTAAATTTTTGGCAAGTTTTATATAATTGGCTTATGGATATTAGAAACGATATCAAGTATATATTGTCAAAAGAGGCCTTGACTCTAACAAATCTGGCCCGTCTTATGACTGAAAAAACCGGTAAAAAATATACCGTAAACAGTATATCCGGCAAGCTTATAAGAGAGAGTATAACCTTGAAGGAGGCATTGGAAATTTTTGATATCGCAGGCTATGATCTGGTTCCTAAAAAGAGGAGTTAAATATTCTGCAAATGCTCAATTTTTAATTCGGGTTTCAGGGTAATTCCTATAACGTCTATTCTGTAACTTTTGTAATTGTGTTCTGACAAATAATTCAGGGCGCCTTTTTTAATATTTTCGTGTTTTGTTTTGGTAATTGCTTCAAAAGGTGTGCCGAAGGCATCGGTTTTTCGGGTTTTTACTTCTACAAAGACGAGCGTATTTTTTTGTTTTGCAACAATATCAAGCTCGCAAAATCTTGAATAGTGAACATTGCGGTCAAGAATTTCATAACCGTTGTCTTTCAGGTATTTCGCGGCAATTTCTTCTCCCATATCTCCGAATTGACGATTATTCATTGTTTTACCCCGTATCGTGCAAGCTGTGTAATGTCAAGTAAGGCGTCTGCGTCTTTAATTTTGCAATTATATCTTACGGGACAAATATCTATGCCGCCGCGGCGCGTGTACAGGGCGCAGACAAAAAGTTCGTCCCCTTTATTCAACAAATCAAGAAGTCTTTTAAAAATCATTTCGCAGCATTCTTCGTGAAAATGGTATTCCGAGCGGAATGAGCAAAGATATTTGACAAGGCTTGTTTCTGTAATGTGTTTTTTGGATTTGTAGTAAATAAATACGTCGCCAAAATCCGGCTGGTGGGTCACGCGGCAATTTGAACGCAAAGAATCAAAGGTCAAAAAGTGTTCAGTTGTGGTATCTGTAGTTTTTGTTTCCAAAACTTGCGGACTTTCTTTGAAACTTTCTATTTTTAATTCATTTTCGTTAAAAAATTGCATAATATCAGTAAATTTTTGAAAAATTTCGACTTTTTTTGCATTATTTGGAATAAAATGTGCAGTAACCTCAGTTTCAAGTTTTTTACTCAAATCATTTTCAATAATTTTTTTACATATTGCAAGACAATCTGTTGTATTTTTGCCGTATTTTGTCATGTTAAAAGAATTTAAATATAATTTTAAAGACTTGGATTCAACAATAAAAGGACTTGTACAGCTGTATTTTAACTTTAAAAGTCTTGTGACGGGCATGCCGTTTTCAGTGAGGCATGAAAATTCATAGGCATGCCATACATCAAAACCCTCAAACGGTAAATTGTTTTCGTCAATTTTGTATTGTCTTCGATTTTCACATCTGGGGACGGCGATTAAAAGCTCAGGGTTATAGTTTAAGCTTTCTTTAACATTTTTGCCTAAAAATTTTGATGCTATTTGGTCAGTATTGGCGGCTTTTTGCGCA
>CALVER010000041.1 GCA_944326625.1 Candidatus Gastranaerophilales bacterium
CCGAAACAAACTTCTTAGGCGTGTATTGTCTGAGCGTATAGGTTGTAAGACCCTGAAACAAGTTCAGGGTGACATAAGCGAGTTTACACGCCTTTATGTTGAGGCGTACATGTTATTAGTGAACGTAGCGTGCGGTGGTTTTGCGTCGCTTTTGACACCAAAAGCGACCGCCGTGCGCGCAGCACCCGCCGGAGGCTCTGAAAAAATAAATAAAAATAACTTCCGATAATAGTTTTTATGTATAGCGGTAATACTAATATTTGTATTAGTTTACAAATAATTGAATAAAGCGCCTTTACTAATATTGGCACAATGTCCTGCCTCAGGCAGATAACAGTTTTTATGTAAGTTGTTGCCAAACGTAAAAATCTTTGCTAAAATTTCTATTATGAAAAAATTATTTACATTATTGGCATTATTAGTTATCGGATTGAGTGTAAACGCGGAGGGTATTACGCTGACCGGCGAAGCACGTTTTGACTGGGTTGATATGACCCAAATCCAGCGTGATTCTACTATTGATTACTATTACGATATCCTCTTCGGTGAAAACAGCGTGAATACTTATTCAAAAGATGAATTTAAAGAAGAATTCAAACCGTTTAAAAAAGACAAAAATTATAAAGAGCATTACATGCTTGCGCGCGACGGAGTGAAAGAAACCAAAGACGCAAATCTTTGCTCGTTTTATTATAAAGGCAATATATTAATAATATATGCACTTCAATATAAAGATAATCCGCGTAATGTTTTTTACTATGACCCGTATGGACATTTGAAATATGTTGATGTAATCTCCGAAAATTATCCGAATTTTCCGTATAATTCAAAACAGTATAAAGCCGGCGGAAAACTCGTCAGCGCAATATACTTTATCTCAAAAGACATGCAGTATATGTATGAACCGGACGGAAAGTTTAAAGGGTTATGGTATAAAGATAAAATGTATGATCGGCACGGAAAACAAACTGTCGAAAGAACTAATTGGTAAGAAAAAATAAAGGGCGGAATTTCCGCCCTTTAACTTATTTAGCTTTTTTGTCAAATTTGTGAGGTGCTTTGCGATCCGGTTTCGGCGGGAATTTTTTGTGAAAATCGCCATGGTGTCCGTGATGGTCGCATCTGCATTCATGATGATACGGAGGCGGCGGGTACATACCTGGTACAGGTGGTTTGTTTATTGCATGAAATAAGCATAATGCAAAAAATACGCCGAAAAATGAACCGAATGTTACAATTAAAAATTTTCTAAACCCTTTGGACATGCAAATGCAGTCGCATTTTTGTGTTTCACATTTTTGTTCTTCTGTCATAACCTTTTTCTCCTTTTAAATAAACTAACCAATTTGTCTCTCTCTATTATTATAACGATTTTTTTGAAAAATTTGTTCATTTATTTGTTGGAAATTAATAATTCTTTATACCGTTGGATTTTTGCGGGAACAGAGCACAAAAAACTTTTGGCCGTCGCCCCAAAATCTTTTTTATGACTAATTTTTTACGACAGAGAGTACGTAATTGTTATTGAAATATTTATTTGCGGCTTCAATTATGTCGGATTCCGTGACGCTGTTTATGAGGTTTGAGTATTCGTTTTTGAACTCATAGCCGCGTTTGGAAGCTTCAAACCAGCCTGTGGAGGAGGCTTTTTCAAGGTTGGTTTCCTGTGCGATAACAAATTGTCCGATAATTTTGTCCTTGGCATCCTGAAGTTCTTTTGTGCCGACGTATTCGGTTTTAAGCCTGTTAATTTCTTCAAAAAGTCCTGCTTTGGCTTTTTCAAGCGAATCAGGGTTTGTGCCGATGTAGACGACGAAATTCCCTCTGAGCATACTCGGGTTAAAGCTTGAGCCCAGCTGGTATGCAAGCCCCTCTTGGTCTCTGAGGTTTTTGAAAAGACGTGAGCTCATGCCAGCACCCAAAATGGAATCTATTACCTGCAAAGTCGCGTAATCTTTGAGGTTTGAAAGTCCGGATGTCTGCCAGCCCAAGAATATCCAGGCTGTTTCAGTGTTTTTGTCAATTTGGGTTGATATTTTCGGAGCGGTGTTCTCGGGAACGGAATATTTGCCGTAGTCAAAAGTTTCGCCTGTTCTGTTATTGAAAATTTTTGTCATTTCCGCAATTGTTTTTTCTTTATCCACATTGCCGTTTATTGAAATTACCACATTGCGGGGCGCAAACACTGTTTTATAAAATTCTTGGATATCTGTTTGTTCAATTTGCGGCATAGTTTTTTCAAGGATTTTGGTAGAATTAGAATAGACGCTGCCCTGATAAATCAGGGTATTGTATTCCTCAATTGCCTTTTGCAAGGGCAGGTCGCGGTTTTTGCGGATGGCGTTAATTTTTTCCGCGCGCGCTTTTTCGATTTCGTAATCATCAAGGATTGCGTTATTTACAATTTCGTTTAAAAGGTCAAGGGTTTTGTCATATTCGGTTTTGGTGGTCAAAATATTCACGGAAAAGCTGTCGGCCTTTGACATCGGGGAAATTTTTATTCCGTTATCTTCCATTAATTCAGAAAGTTCGTTTGCGGAATATTTTTTTGTGCCTTTAAGCATAACCGATGCAGTAAGTTTGCCTGTCCCCGGGATTTTTTCCAAAAATTCTCCGCCTTTTGAAAAAATACTTATTGCGATAATATCATTTGCGGTATTCGGGGTCAAAAGAAGGGTGGCACCGTTGGAAAGAGTGTATTTTTGGGTTTCGGAATTTTCGCTTGCAAGCGTAGCTTTTAAATTAAGCGGTTTTTTATCGGAAATTTGGACTTCGTTTGATTTTTTCGGCAAAACTATTGATACGGCGCTTTTTTCAACGCCGAGATATTTGTTCGCCGCGCGTTTTACATCTATGGGAGTTACTTTTTTAATATTTTCGATATAGTTTTCGTAGAATTTTGTTCCGCCGGTTGTAACAAAGGTATAGCCGATTTCCTGCGCAATATTGGTTACGGATTCTCTTGCATAGTAGGTGTCGCGCTCGATTAAGTTCTGCGCAAGCCTTACCTGCTCCGGCGTAACCCCGTTTTTCTTTATTTCGTTAATTTCTTCAAAGATGTTTTTTTCAAGCTTTTCTGCATTTTCGGGAGTAAAATTTGCCGAAATGTAGAAAAGTCCGTCGTCTTTAAATGTTGCATTTGCCGCGCCGATTGAGAATGCAAGCTGTTTTTCGTCTTTTATTTTTCTGTAAAGCACGGAGGATCTTCCGTCGCCGAGAATTGTTGAAAGCACATCAAGCGCGTATGAGTCGTTATCTGTTATTTTTGTCCCTCTAAAGCCTATCAGCATATAGCCTGATTGAGTTTCCATAAATTCGGTTTTTCTCTGCTGTGCCGTTAACTGTTTTTCTTTCGGGTAATTGTGTCTTGGCACCTTTTTGAATTCGGCTGAAAATTCCGATTTAACCTTTTCAAGGGCTGTTTGGGTGTCCACATCGCCCGTAATTATGGTAACCATGTTTGAGGGGGCGTAGTATTTATTGAAATATTCAAGTATTTGTTCGCGCGTAATTGTCTCAATTATGTCCGAGGTGCCTATAACTTTGCGTTTGTAGGGGTGGTTTGTGTACATCATTTCGACAAGGTTGTCATAAACCTTTGAAGACGGTGAATTTATGTCTTTTGAAATTTCTTCAAGAACGACTTTACGTTCCTTTTCCATTTCTTTGCGCGGTATAAGGGGATTTTGAAGCATATCGGCGTGCATATTCAGCGCCAGATTAAAGTCTTTTGACGGAATGGTTATATGATAATGCGTAAAATCTTTGCTTGTGGCGGCATTATTTACGGCGCCTTTAGCCTCTAATATTCTGTCAAATTCGCCCGGCTCGTGGTGGGTTGTTCCTTTAAAAAACAAATGTTCCAAAAAGTGCGAAACTCCGTTGTTTTTGTCGTTTTCGTTGATTGAACCCGTTTTTACCCAGGTGTCTATTGTGACTATCGGGTTTGAGTGCACTTCTTCGATTATGACCGTCTGGCCGTTATCAAGTTTAAAAACATTGAAATCAGCTCCAAAACATAAATTCCCTATTATAAACAAACACAAAAATACAAGTAATTTTCTCATAATATCCCCTTTTTAATAAAATATTACTATAAAATATATTATAAGAAAAGTGTTCGGCGGGCTATTTTTTAAATACTGCGGTCTTGACTATTTTGTAAAGCCCGAAAAGTGCAGCAGCGCCAAATGTACACCAGACGCCTACGGGGGTATGTTTTCTGTCAATATTTTTTTCTTTTTGTTTTTTTTCGAAAATATCGTTTGTCATTTGGTTAAAATCTTTTGTAGCCTTGAAATGTGAATACAATTCCGGCTCAAAATGGTAATCCGGCGCCTGAATTACTCCAAGAACATAAGGCGGATTGTGCATCGGCTTATTTGCAATATTTTCCTTCACTACTACGTCCATAGTTCAATTAAAACAAAAAGATTTAAAAAATTGCCATTTTCTTGTATTTATATTAAGATGAAATTAACTTTTGAATTGACTTGTTGATTAATTTGGTTTAAAATGAGAATGATTATCAAGTTGAGGTATAAAGTATGAATTATTCAAGGCAAAGAGAAGTTGTACTGGATGCGTTAAAGGAAAACGTAATACATCCGACCGCTGAAAAATTGTATTCAATAATTCAGATTGAATATCCGCAGGTGAGCAAGGCGACTTTGTACAGAAACTTAAGCCAGCTTGCGGATGCAGGGATAATCAAAAAAATCGACGGACTTGAAATGTCGTCGCATTTTGATCATAATACGCATTTGCATTATCATTTTATATGTGAAAAATGCGGCAGGGTGTACGACGTTTCATCAAGCGTAGCTGAGGACGTTGTTAAGAAAACAGAGGACGAAACAGGCTTTAAAATAACAGATCATGAAATTGTTTTCAAGGGGTTATGTAAAGACTGTCAGGAATAAAAAGGAGAGAAATTATGGAAAAGTATTTATGCACGGTTTGCGGTTATGTTTATGATCCGGCGGAAAATGACGGAGTGCCGTTCAAAAAACTTCCGGATGACTGGACATGTCCTTTATGCGCTATGCCTAAGGAAATGTTTGAAGAAGTAAAAGAAGAAGCATAGGAGCGGACATGGATTTAAAAGGAACAAAAACGGAAAAAAATCTTCTGGCTGCATTCTCCGGTGAATCTCAGGCCAGAAATAAGTACACTTATTACGCGTCACAGGCTAAAAAAGAAGGCTTTGTACAGATAAGCAAAATTTTTGAAGAAACTGCCAACAATGAAAAAGAACATGCAAAAATCTGGTTCAAATATTTGCACGAAGGCAAAGTTCCCGAAACCTTGAAGGCGCTTGAAGATGCCGCAAACGGCGAAAATTACGAGTGGACGGAAATGTATGCTCAGTTTGCTAAAGAGGCTAAGGAAGAAGGCTTTACGGAACTTGCGGTTCTTTTTGAAATGGTCGGAAAAATTGAAAAAGAGCACGAAGAACGTTACAGAAAATTGCTGGAAAACGTTAAAAACAATGCAGTTTTCTCCAAATCCGATAAAGTTGTATGGGAATGCGCAAACTGCGGGCATGTTTTTGAAGGTGAAAATGCTCCGGAATTGTGCCCTGTGTGCAAACACCCCAAAGCTTATTTCTTTATGAAAGCAAAAAATTATTAATAACTCATCCGCTTAGCCCTGATGGGCTTTGCGGATTTTTTCAAACCGTAATATAAATAGATAAAGGAGAAACAATGAAATTCCGTGAAATTAAAAATAATGTTTTTTACTGCGGACTAAACGACAGAGAACGCAAGATTTTTGATGAACTTATTCCGCTTGAGCAGGGGACAAGCTACAATTCGTATCTTGTAAAAGGTTCTGAAAAAATTGCGCTTATTGATACAATGTATCCGCCCAAGTCCGAAGAATATCTGAAAAATTTGGATGAAAATAACATCGGTAAAGTCGATTATATTATTGCAAACCACGGCGAGCAGGATCACACGGGAACTTTGCCGGAATTGATTAAAAAATATCCCGAAGCCGTGATCGTTACAAATCAGTTTTGCAAAAACAACATAATGGAAATGCTTTTGATCCCGGAAGACAGAATTCAGGTTATCAAAAACGACGAGGAGCTTTCTCTCGGTGACAAAACTCTGAAATTCTTTATGGCACCGGGGGTTCACTGGCCGGATACGATGTTTACGTATATTGTTGAGGATAATCTCCTTTGTACATGTGACTTTTTGGGCGCGCATTATACGTTTGACGATATTTTTGCGGATGACAGCAAAGAGCTTGAACATTCCGCAAAACGCTATTACGCCGAAATTATGATGCCTTTCAGAAAAATGTGCCAGAAATATACAAAACAGGTCAGAGAATTAAATCCTGAAATGATTTTGCCGAGCCACGGCCCGATTTATAAAAATCCGAAATTTATCCTGGATTTGTATGAAGATTGGTCAAGCGATGAAGCAAAAAATCTTGTTGTATTGCCTTACGTCTCAATGTACGGCAGTGTTGAAGAAATGATTAACTATCTGGCTGAAAAATTGAACGCAGCCGGAATTCAGACACTTAAGCATGATATTGTCTCTGATGATCTGGGAGATCTGGCAATGGCGCTTGTGGATGCAAAAACAATAGTTCTTGGCGCTTCAATGGTGCTTTGTTCCCCGCATCCGGCAGCTGCAAATGCGGCATACTTAGTCAATATTCTTAACCCCAAGGCTAAATTCGCAACCATTATCGGCTCTTACGGCTGGGGCGGCGATCTGGTCGGCAAATTGACTAATATAATGTCAAATTTGAAAGTCGAACTTATCGAGCCTGTTTTGATTAAAGGAAAAGCTAAAGCCGATACTTTCCAAAAACTTGACGAAATGGCTAAGGCAATTATTGAAAAACATAGTTAATATTTCGTTACAAAATAGTCAATAAAAGTTCTTCCTGTGTTTTACTATCTTCAGGAAGAACTTTTTCAGGTGTGAAGATATGAAGGTAAATCAGGTTAATTCAATTAGCGGCAATAATTATAAATCAGTTTCTGCGCCGGCAAAGCACGCGGAACACCGCAGCTCAGGTATTGAGACATCTTTGTATAACACAAAAGGCTTGAATGTATATTTCGGGTCGCTTGCAAAAGGCGCGGATTTTATTGAAAATCAATGTATAGATATTTTGCGCACGGCAAGGGACGGCGTAAAAAGAAGGTTTGCCGAAAATGACATTGAGGATATCCTTGTAAATTTAAAGCCTGTTAAAAATCCGAAAGAAAAGCCTGAAATTTTGCAGCAGGTTTTGTCGCTTGACGGTGAATTTACGGACGTTATTCCCGATAATAAAATGTTCAAAAATCTTGTCGGACTGATTTCCGAAAAACCTGAGCAAGAACGTTACGCAATTCTTCAATTCGCGGAAAACGAGCTCCAAAACGCAACAAAACCCATGGAAACTTTTATGAAGCTTCCCTATAGAGTTCAAAATGATTTGACCAAACTTCTTGTCAAAATTGACGATGTAAATAATTCATTCCTGTACAAAAATGACGAAGCTCGCACATCAACCGTGAACGCTCTGTATGATACCTTCCGAGTGGCAATGTACGCTGAACAGGATATGGCGGGTTATGACAAAATCTTTAGGAAATCTTACAAAAACAAAAATCTTGAACTTTTGAAGTCGGATTTTGATTTTTATAACAAACTTGACGGTTATAAATCCGATGATGCAAAACGTCTTGTGCTGAATACTGTTCAGGATATAACCGATTATTTTGAAAAGAATATTTAAGATTTTTTGTGCCATCTTAAGATATTAAACAGGCAGTAAGTTTTTTCATTTTTTTTAGTATAAATTTTAAACACAGTGGTTCCGAAAATTTGGACTCTTTGGGTTTGTGTCTTCATATCTAAAACGTCAATGTTGTGCTGTTTAAGGAATTCGGCTGCCTCATCAAGAGATAATTTCAAATCGGATTTGGCGGTTTCGTGTTTAAGCGTGATAAGTGATTTAGGCCTGCGCCAGTAATAATAATATGTTCCGGGTACCGTTACAAGCGTTTTCATGCTGTATAAAATCTGCGGGGTGAATATTACGTCCTCGTATATCCGGCCTTGTTTGAATTTTAAATTTGTTTTATTGAACTTATCAGTTTTGTAAATTTTATTCCAGACGTAAGACTTATCCGGAATATCGCAAAGCTGCAATTTTGTTTTGAAATCATCTGTAACCTGCTCGTCTTTAAATTGCAGATAATATCTTTTGCGTAATTTATGCAATCTTATAATGCCGGCTGCTGCTATATCCGCATTATATTTTACGGCTGTGTTGTATAGTTTTTCATAAAAATCCAAATCAACCCAGTCGTCGCTGTCAACAAACCCCAGATATTCTCCTTTTGCAACAGCAATTCCGGCGTTTCTTGCACTTGAAATTCCGCCGTTTTCTTTTGTAATAATTTTTATTCTGCTGTCGGTATATTCTTCTAATATCCGACCTGAATTATCCGTGGAACCGTCATTAACACAGATAATTTCAATGTCTTTTAACGTTTGGTTTACCAGACTGTCAAGGCATTTTTTCAAATACTTTTCGCAGTTATAAACCGGTACGATTACACTTACTTTAATATTATTCATATTTATATCATCACCAATAATTACTTATATTATGCCGAATGTCCCGATTTGTCAAGAAAAGAGAATGCTTTTCGGCGGATTAAAAAAAGCAGGCATTGAGCCTGCTTTTTTCTATGCTTTAACAAGGTTTTGCGCAAAGGAGTCGGCGGATCTGGATTCGATTTCATCTTTAACCTTATTGATGAATTCATCCACACCGAGCGTTCCGACCTGTCCGATTCCGCGTGCGCGGACTGCAAGAGAATTTGATTCAATTTCTTTGTCGCCGATTACAACGACATACGGAATTTTCTTATCCTGCAGACTTTCTCTGATTTTGTAATTCATGCTTTCGGAGCGGTCGTCGAGTTTTACGCGAATTCCTGCATCGCGCATTTTTTTGTAGACTTTTTCCGCGAAATCAACGTGTTTTTCGTTTGAAATCGGAACAATTGCCACCTGAGTCGGCGCAAGCCATGTCGGGAAAGCGCCTGCGTAATGCTCGATTAAAATTCCGTGGAAACGTTCCATAGAGCCGAAAATTACACGGTGGAGCATAACCGGAGTTTTCATTGACCCGTCTCTGTCCTGATATTTTATGTCAAAGCGTTCCGGCAGGTTGAAGTCTAATTGAATTGTCGCACACTGCCAGGTTCTGCCTATTGCGTCTTTTACCTTAAAGTCGATTTTCGGACCGTAGAACGCGCCGTCGCCTTCGTTGATTTCGTATTTCATACCGCGTCTGTCCATGGCTTCTTTCAAACCGGCTTCAGCTCTGTTCCAGTTTTCAATCTCGCCGACATAGCTTTCGGGGCGGGTTGAAAGTTCGACTTCAAAATCCATTTTGAATATTGCCATTGTATCCGCAACAAAATCAATAATTTCGTTGATTTCGTCAACAAGCTGTTCCGGCGTGCAGAATACGTGGGCATCGTCCTGAGTAAAGCCTTGTACACGGGTCAGACCTGATAATGCTCCTGATTTTTCTTTTCTGTAAACCGTGCCGAGTTCAGCCATTCTCAAAGGCAGCGAACGGTATGAATATCTGTTTGCCTGATAAATCAAAATGTGGAACGGGCAGTTCATCGGTTTCAGGATAAA
>CALVER010000042.1 GCA_944326625.1 Candidatus Gastranaerophilales bacterium
TGATTGGTGTTGTGACAATACATTTTATCGGAATAATTTATATGCTGTTCATCTGCGCCGTAAAACACGAGGGCTGGGCTTTTATAAAAGGCTGGATTTTATCTCAAAGCATGCTGAAAATTGCATACGATTATGCCCTCAGTTTAATAGCTCTGTTTATAGCAAAATACGTTAACAAATACATTAAATATTTGATAAGCTGAGGTTTTTCAGATATCTGACGAGTTTTGAAACATCTTTATTCCATAACCCGTTCCAGTTTCTCAAAATTATATCAGCAGGGCATAAACCGTTCAAAGTCAAATCTTTTATTGGATCAAGAAATTTTTCTTCGCCTGTATTCATTTCTATCAAAGATTTTTCCGCGATATAAAGAATTTCTTTTGCAATGTCAAGAACGGTATAATTTTTTATCCCGGATTGGAGTGTATTTTTAGGAATATTATATCTTAATTCGGTAAAATCTTTGTTAGTAAATTCCTTGAACAAATCTTCAATCTCACTCAAAGCATACTTGCCGTACAAAATTCCCTTATATATCGCCAAAACAGCATAAGGCATGTGCGTGCAATCATGGTTTCGAATTTCAATAAAATTCCGGAGCCTGACGTCAGGAAAATAAAGATTTGCATGCAATTTATAATCGTCTAAAGTCGGCTCAAAACCTTCAAACCCTTTATCCATATAATCGGCAAAATTTATCCTGCCGTTAACTTCAACCGGATGACCGCCTTTATTCAAAAATATAACAGGAGAATTCATAACTTTGTCTATATATTCATCAAAAGAAAATTCTCCGTCCAGATTACAAGCAAACCCGCAGCGGTCATTGTCTGTATTAAGCCAGCTTAAAGCCCTGAAACTTTTGTAACCGGTTTCAACTCCGCCTCTTATCGGTGAATTCGCGAACATGGCCGTCATAAAAGGAGATAATTTATTTGCAATTTTAAATTTTCTCATTGCATCTTCTTCATCCGTAAAATCAAAACACCCCTGTATTCCTGCGGTTTCTCTCATCATTACGTCAGACAAAATTCCCCACAGATACCCTGCCATAATTTTGTAACGTTTTTTCGGAATGATTTTAATATTTTTGTGTGTTGTTAAAGGCGACACTCCGTATTCAAGAAGTGTAATATTCATCTTATCCAGAATAGGAAGAATAACTTTGTTTAATGATTTAATCTTTTTTTCTATGTCAAAAATTGTCTTTTCGGGTTTTATGCTTAATTCAATCTGACATCCCGGCTCAAGCGTAATAGTATCATGATTTTGCTTCAAACCTATTATATTAAAATCATCCGTTATATAATCCCAATTTTCTTCTCTTGCGAATTGACGTAAAAAATTACAAACCCCGCTTGCGTAATCAACTGCATTATATGATGATGCGGAAATCGGCAGCCGCTCGTATTCCACACCTACAGTATAATCCTCAGACTTTTTATAACCTTTTTGATAAAGTCTTAAAATGTCCTCTTTTTCCAATTTCTGTTTAATTTGCGTATTTATCATATTCCCTCATTAATTATAACACCATCAAAACTATCAAAGAAATTTTTTAAAAACATTTACCTGTGTGTGGTATTATTAATTAGTAAGATGAACTACTACGAAAGAGCAAAATTTTTCAGAACCAAAAAACGACTCGGACAAAATTTTCTGATAAACGGCGAAATTATTCGGGAAATAATTGACAATGCCAAAATCTCGCCTGAAGATACAATTGTTGAAATAGGTCCCGGCGTCGGATTTGTAACCGAACAGCTTGTAAAATACGCCAAACAGGTTATTGCGATTGAACTGGATGAAGAAGCAATAAAGGAACTTGAAAAATTAAATGCACCTAATCTTAAAATTATCCACGCTGATATTTTAAAAACCGATTTATCGACTCTATGCGACGACAAAATCAAAATTGTTGCAAATATTCCATACTACATAACAAGCCCGATAATTGCACATTTGCTGGGCGAAGTTGATGATTTGAATAACAAAAACCGCAACAAAATTACCGAGATAATTTTAATGGTTCAGGAGGAAGTTGCAAGAAGAATGGTTGCGGATGAAAATTCTCCCGCCAAACAATACGGACTTTTGACAATACTTTCACAATTCTGGGCAGATGTTGAAATATTTAAACTTGTCGGCAGAAAATCTTTTTATCCTGCGCCAAAAGTGAATTCCGCACTGGTAAGACTGGTGGTAAAAAATAAACCAAAACTTGAGTTATCAGACTACAGCCATTTCAGAAAAACAGTTAAAGCCGCATTTTCCCAAAGACGAAAAAATATTAAAAACTGTCTTTTAAACGGCGGATTTTCCCGCGAAGCCATAACATCCGCACTTTCAAAATTGGGAATTGATGAAAATACCCGCGGAGAAAAACTCTCAATTGAAATGTTCGGAAAATTGTCGGAGGCGCTTCTAAAAAAATAAAATACCCTCCCTTGAGGGGAGGGTGGAAATCTACGATTTCCGGGTGGGTGATTATGAATAAAAAATATCCAAAAATTTCTATATCAAATGCAAAAAACTTAAGAACTAATGCAACAACTCCTGAAAAAATATTATGGACATATCTCAGGAAAAGCAGTGATAATAGGAATATCAAAATCCAATGTCCCGCAAAAATAAATTTGACGCTCAAAATTACCGGAAAACGCGAGGACGGTTATCATAACATTGACAGCATAATGCAGACAATCAGCCTGTTTGATTATCTGACAATCTCAATTGAAAAAAGCGATAAAACCGAAATAATTCTAAGCGGCACAAGCGACGAAATTCCGTATAACGAGAAAAACCTTGTACATAAAGCATGCCTGTTATTTTTGGAAGAAACAAAACTTCCGGCGCATAGAATTAGTGTTTTCATAGAAAAAAATATCCCCGTTGCAGCAGGTCTTGCAGGCGGAAGTACAGATGCGGCAGGGATGCTGTACGGATTAAACAAATTATTTGACGAACCTTTAAGCCGTGAAGGATTACACGGGCTTTGCGCAAAACTCGGCTCAGACTTAAATTTATGCCTTGAAGGCGGCAGACAAAAAACCTCCGGCAGAGGTGAAATTTTGGAACCGCTGGAATTTGAAGAATTTGAAGTTTCGCTTATAAAGCCTGAAAATTTAGGCATAAGCGCAAAGGAAGCATACACAAAATTTTCGGAAAAAATAACTAACTACTCTCCCCTTGCGGGGAGTAATCCCCCCACCCTAACCCTCCCCCTCGAGGGGGGAGGGAAAAAATACTCTCATCAATACAGCGAATTTGCAAAAGAAAAATCAAAAGAATTACGTAAAAATATGACAGATGCCGAAAAAAAATTGTGGCAATATATCAGAAAAGAACAAATAAACGGTTTAAAATTCAGAAGACAACAACCAATAGGTCCATATATCGCAGATTTTATATGCCAGCCGATAAAATTAATAATTGAACTTGATGGCGGACAACATAATGAAAACGAAAATATTAAATATGATGAAAAAAGAACTGAATATTTACAAAACGCCGGATATATTGTTTTAAGGATATGGAATAACGAAATTTTTCAAAATATAGAAAGCGTTGTTGAAAAAATTATTGAAACTGCAAATTCCCTCACCCCTCGAGGGGGAGGGTTAGGGTGGGGGGCAAGAGATGCTTACCCCAACGACCTTGAATGGGCTGTAATTGATGATTACAAAGAATTACAAGAGATTAAAAAACTTTATCCGAAATCCGTTATGTCCGGTTCCGGCTCAACTTATTTCGGAATAGATACGGAATTTAAACCTCAAAAAGGTTTTTGGATTAAAAACAACTTAAAATCAATACCTTACGGTGTAAAAGAAGTATAAAAAAACCTCCCCGAAGGGAGGTTTTTATTTATATGAACGGATTGAAATTCCCTGGCCACATATCACCAGAAATAGGCTTACCTGTCAATTTCTGATATTCTTCGTTCAACTTATTCAAGATTTCAGGAGCAACAGGTCCCTGCAAGCTTTGAAATTCTTTTAAAATTTCTGCAGCCCGTGCTTCTCTGCCTGTAAGCTCTTCAAGTTCCTTTTTCAAAGCTTTTTCAAGCTCAGGATCTATCATTGGCGTCTTAAGCTGCTTTTCAATGTCAGCAACCCTTGCTTTCTTTTCTTCTGCTTCTTTTGCCTCGCGAGCTTCATTTATTTTTTGGTCAATCAAATTATTCATTTCTATAGTTTGCTCTTGAAGTGTTTTGCCTTCAGGGTTATACTCAACACCGTATGTATTTTTCAGTTCATTTTTCTGATTTTCAACAACAGTTTTGAGCTCATCTATCTCATCTCTGAGTTTCAAAACATCTTCGACTGACTTCGGATCTTGTTCTACAGGCAAGCCTGCTTCTTTTGCTTCTTTTGTAATCTTATCGGCAAAAGCTTTTTCAGCTTCCGGCCCTGCAGCCTTGATATTTCTGTAACAATCTCTGTTCTTTTCAAGGAACGCATCGCCTGTTACAGATTTGATATAATCTGATCTGATTCTGTCTGCAGTAAAGGTTTCATTATATTCCTTAACCGTGTCAGCATTAGCATTACCAGGAATTTTTACTTCTTTACCTGCAACAAGATACTGATGTTTAATTTCTTCACAATCAATATGACCGGATTCCAGATCTTTGGCATCCACATTCAATTTAACTAATTCATCAACATCAACGCCAAATCTTTTAGCTATCTTCTCATAAGTATCATTATTATTAACTAATACTGAGAAAGGCATTGCTTCAACTTCAAGATTATTATCCGGTAATGTCTGAATCGGTGTGGTTTCTACATGGATTTCCGGAGTTTCTATTTCAATATCCAGTTCTGGAATAGGCGGAGCCGGGACTTCTTGAGTCTGTGCTTCATAAGCTTTTGCAAAAGCGACAGTCAATTCTCTTTTACTTAAAATACCCTGGCTATTTTTACCTGATATTTCTTCTAATAATTCTATTTTTTCCGCATCGGTCATATCCAGTTGGTCAAATGCACGCAATATGGTTTTTACTTTTATGCTATCATCTTTTGAACCAAAACTCATGTTTTCATAATTTCTAACGGTTTTGCCCTCAGCGTCGACAGTATTACCGAACAAACTCTTTATAGGTGAACCATGCAGAACATCTTCATCCTGAGTTTCGCCGAAAAGTGCTGCACCGACTGCAGTACCTGCAGCTACACCAATGCCCATGCCTTTCCAGTTGACGTATTTAGTACTTGCATGCTTTTCATCGTAGGCTAAATATTCACCCGTTATAGAATTTTTAACAAAGGCTACTGCAGTTGCTTCAAGTACGGCAGGCAATGCTGCTGTTCCGACCTGCGATAACACAGCGACAGGCAATGCTTTGGCAATATTTTTGAGCGTGTCATCTTTTACATCAAAACCCATTCTGCGAAGTTCAGCTTTAGTCGCTGCCATATGCCCTTTCTTATTTGAGTATAAATTAGCAGCGTGTTTATATTCATTCGGATCAAATCTGCCATCTGCTCCCGGAATATCTTTTACAATATCATAAGCTGCTTCGTGAGAAGACATACCCTGTGCCATACGTCCATGCAGATTTGCATTTTCCTCACTCAAAATTTTCTGCTTATGAACTCTATATCTTGTATTTTCTGCAGCTTGTGCATCGGCTTTTTTATCTGCTCTTCTTGCCTCTCGCATTTCTTTACGTGTATCAAACATATCCGTATGCTCAATTCTGTCATCATTTTTTAAACGTCTGACGTCAGCTTCTGCACTAATATCGGCCAATGAATCAAAATATTCTCGTATTTGCAGTATTTTTGCTTGACCTTCCTGCACTTTAGTCTGGTCACCTGCTTTCATGGCCGCTTCAATTTCCGCTCTGACTTTATCTATTTCAGCCGTATAAACAGGGCTTTGTTTTAATAAAGTTTTTATGGCATCAGCAGTATTGCCGCGAAGTTCTTTTTGTGCTTTTTTGTTTCTGTAAAATGCATCATCATCTTCACCAACAACTGTTGCAATACGTGCTTCATCACTTTCTGAATGTCTTTGAGGCGCAAAACGTTTTTGAGCAGCTTCTTTTTGTTTGGCAATTTCTTCCTGCTCACGCTGACGTCTTGCTGCTCTGCGTTCAGCACGTGTCTTTTTCTCTTCGGGAGATGCGACATCCTCTTTTCCCGGCTCTACAACCGTACCCGTTACAGGTTCTTCAGGCGGATTTTCATTTGCTTGTCTAAATTCAATTGTCATCTGTTTTCGTTCAGCTTTGCTGGCCGAATTGTATCTTGCCTGTTCCGCCTCGGTCAAGTTCTTAAATTCGGCATTCGTCAAAAATTTGCTTTGCACATTGTCCACTGACATCTTTCACGTCCTTTCAGCCTGTAAAGGCATGGTTATATTAGTACTCTTTTTCTCTCGATATAAAAATAAACGTTTTTACGTTTCCTAAATTGCATGTCATCAAGTTACTTTTACCATATCTATACACCTTAAATTCTTTCTATACCTGCATTTTAGCATTTTAATATATAAGTTTACAATACTTAATATATAAAATTTATATACAGATATACTTCTACACACATGCATTTACGGCATATAAAAAGCTAAACTTTAATTCATGTAACAAAATGTAACATAATTATTCCTCTATTTCCCTATTCCATTATTCCCTTTTTAAATATATAATTAACGTGTGAGCATACTTGACGTTAAAAATTTAAATCTTGGATTTAATTGCGAAAACGGATTCCGGCAGGCATTATATGACGTGAATTTTTCACTTGAAAAAGGCAAAATGTTTGCACTTGTGGGAGAATCCGGCTGCGGCAAAACAATGAGCGCAATGAGTATTCTGCAGCTGCTGCCTAAAACCGCAAAGATAACCGGCGGAGAAATTATTTTTGACGGGAAAAATCTTTTAAACTGCACTCAAAATGAAATGCAAAAAATCCGCGGGGCAAAAATAGCCCTGATACCGCAGGATCCGATGACATCATTAAATCCGCTTTATACCGTAGGTGATCAATTGCTTGAGGTTTTAAAAATTCACCAGAATCTTGAGGGAAAAGAAGCTTTTCAAAAAGCAGTTGAAGCTTTTGAAATGGTACAAATTCCGTGTCCTGAAGTTAGGTTAAAGTCATATCCGCATGAATTTTCCGGCGGTATGAAACAACGTGCGATTATTGCAATGGCTTTATGCTGTAATGCCGAAATCCTGATTGCCGATGAACCCACAACAGCGCTTGACGTTACAATTCAGGCACAAATTATGAAACTTTTAAAAGAGATTAAAGAACAAACTCAAACCGCGATTATGCTGATTACGCATGATCTGGC
Organism: Candidatus Gastranaerophilales bacterium; assembly: GCA_944326625.1. Taxonomy (GTDB): domain Bacteria; phylum Cyanobacteriota; class Vampirovibrionia; order Gastranaerophilales; family Gastranaerophilaceae; genus SIG32. Next base: position 7,315 of record CALVER010000042.1, read on the forward strand.
ACTTGTCGGAGAAAACGCCGATGAAGTATCCGTTATGTATGCCGGAAGAATAGTTGAAAATGCACCGGCTGACGAATTTTTCCAAACTCCGAATCACCCTTATTCAATGGCGCTTTTGAAAGCCATTCCGTCCAATAAGGGCGAAAAATTGGAAACAATTCCCGGACATCCGCCGACAATCCAGCAGACAATAGACGGGTGTAAATTCCATCCCAGATGCAAGTTTTGTATGGAAATTTGTAAACAAGAAATTCCGCCTATGTTTACGGTTGGTCAAAATCACAATTCCGCATGCTTTTTAAATAAATAATTTATAATATAATATAATTATGGCAATCTATTTTTATTACGGCGACGAAGAATTCAATATAGAGCAGGAAGTCAACAAACTCAAAAAAGGTCTGGATAAAAACTTTCTTGAAATGAGTCTGAAAACTTATGACAACCCGAAATTCGCCGATTTAATATCAATATTGAGAACCCAGCCAATGATGTTCGGCAAAATGCTTGTTATTATAAAGGCAAATGACTATTTTAACAAAGCTTTTGAAGACAAAGAAATCAAACAAATTGAAGAAGCGCTTGAAGATAATAACGAAAATCTTGATATAGTTTTTGTTGCGGAACTTCCCAGAAACGAAGGCAAAAAACTCGACAGCCGTAAAAAATTTTTCAAACTGCTTTCAAAATATAATGCAAAAGAATTCCCCTCAATCCCGACCTATAAAACCGCTGAACTTGAAAGCTGGATCAGAAAACAGGCAAAGTCAAAGGATTTGGAAATAACTTCAGACGCCGCATCAAGAATGATTATACAAATCGGAAATAACCTGAGGGAAATTGACGGCGAACTTGATAAGCTCAAACTTTTTATCTATCCCCAAAAACAAATTACAAAAGATACGGTGAAAGAACTGTGTATTTCAAACGAAGATTTGTTTGCGTTTTCTGACTACTTAATGAAAGGCGAAAAAGATCTGGCGCTTTTGGAATACAGAAAACTCTTAGAGAAAAAATTCTGCCTTGAAATCGTTGCGGCACTCCAAACAATGATAAGAAAATGGATTTTATTAAAAGCAAAATCTTCTGAATGCTCCCCGTTCGAACTTTCAAAACTTACAGGACAGCACGAATATGTCGTTAAATTAAACCTGCAAAAACTTAAAAACACAAGTCTGAAAGATTTAGTCAAATTAAAACAAAATCTTACGGAAGCTGAATACAAAATAAAATCAGGACAATCTTTAGTCCCTGAAAAGGAGGTCGAAGATGTCTTGTTCAGATAAAATAAAAACCTCGCCCCATAGGGGAGAGGAAAAAATTTCGACACGAAAAATGAGTGTCAGAAAATCCGGAGAGGTGCTGTAAATGAATATCTATGAAAACTACAAATTTCTGACGGATTATTTTACAAAGGGAATTAAAAATCCCGATAAAAATATTTCTCACTGTATTTTATTCTGGGGGAATGATATTGAGGCGCAGTATGAACTTGCGCTTGAAATTGCACGAATTTTAAACTGCAAACTTGATGCCGCACCTGACTGCAATTGTCTTAATTGCACATGGATAAAAAATAATTCGCATCCGGCTGTCTTAACCTATTCAAAAGTTGACAACAAACCCTCAGATGATGATTCCAAAACAATGTTTTCAATTGCGCAGGCACGAATGATTAAAAATGACCTTGCAATAACATCGGATTACCACAGAGTTTTAATCTTCTGCGACAAAGATTCAAACGGCAAACCCTGCGGGCTTAATCCTACCAATTTTTCAACAGATGCCGCTAATGCTTTGTTGAAAACTTTTGAAGAACCTCCCGCTAATACAACTTTCTTCTTTTTAACAAATGATATCTCGGATATGATATCAACCGTTGTTTCGCGTTCACAATGCTTTTTCGTCCCGTCCAAAAAAGACGAACCGCAAAACTTTGAACTTGTCAAAGACCTTATGGATAACTACTTTGATATAAAAAGAAATGAAGTATTGAACTTTAATGACGAAATTTTGTCACTCACAAAAGAAAATGACCCCTCTGAGGTTTTTATTCAAATGCAAAATTACCTTGTTCACCTTTTAAAATCAAATCTTGAAAATCCTCAGCTTAAATTAAAACTCCTCTCTGATATCAAAACAATTGAAAAAGCCAAAAAAGAACTGAAATTAAATATGAATATTCAGACTATTGTCGAAAATCTCGCGTTTGAAATCGTTTTAAACAGTTAATAATATTTCCTGTTTTTCTTGACATTTTTTACACGGCAATATAAAATAAATACAGAGGGTAAGCTCCATACCTCCTCCGACACAGACTTGTTAAGGGACTAAAGCGGAAA
>CALVER010000043.1 GCA_944326625.1 Candidatus Gastranaerophilales bacterium
TTAATGAAACCCATTTTACTTTTTATGAACGTGCCTGAGGAAATTTTCCATGACGCATACTGGTACATTCAAATTTGTGTTTTCGGACTTTTGACTGCGAACTATTACAATCTTCTGGCAAGTGTTGTACGGGCGCTCGGTGACAGCAAAACTCCTCTGTATTTTCTGATATTTGCGTCAATACTCAACGTAATTCTTGCCTTAATTTTCATTCTTAACTTTCACTGGGGAGTCCCCGGGTCTGCAATCGCACTTGTGCTTTCTCAAGCTTTTTCCGTAATTCTATGTCTTATATATATTAAAAAACGTTTTCCCATACTTCATTTAAAAAAATCCGACTGGGAATTTAAAAAAGGAAACCGCAAAGAAGATTTTGATTTTATAATGGAACATTTAAACGTCGGTTTTCCGATGGCAATGCAATTTTCCGTCCTAGGGATAGGAATTTTAATTATACAAAGCGTCTGCAACACATTCGGTCCGAATTTAATTGCAGCTATGACAGCCGCCTTAAGAATAGAACAAATTGCGACCATGCCAATGATTTCATTTGGAGTTGCAGTATCTGTTTTTGTTGCGCAGAATTACGGCGCTAAAAATCTTCCGAGAATCCGCTACGGTGTTTTAAGAACATCAATGATAAATCTTATATTAAGTATATTTATGGCAATTATCATGCGGCTGTGGGGAACAAATATTGTCGGAACATTCATAGGTACTGAAAAAACAGAAGTAATTAACCTCGCGCATGAATATTTATGGATAAGCACTTTGTTCTATTTCTTCCTCGGTCAAATTTTTATATTCAGAAGCGCACTTCAAGGAATGGGCAGAACCCTTATCCCGCTTACCTCATCATTTGCGGAACTTATGATAAGAGCATTTGCCGCTGTATATTTAGCCGTAAAATTCGGTTATTACGGCATGTTTTATGCAGGTCCTATTGCCTGGATTACAGCATCCGTAATTGTTGCCTTGGGTTACTTTATAAATATTAAAAAATTAATTTTCAAAAACAAATTCAGCCGACATATTTCTTCATAAAGCATTCAAAAAAGCGTCTAAAAGTACCAATTTTTCCTTATTGTTTTTATATTTTTCAACTTTTTTTAATATATTTTGATAAAATAAATCCAAATTATCATCATTTTTTACAAGAAACAATTTAAACACATCCACATTTAGAACATCAGCGATTTTAGCAAGAGTTTTGGCCGTTACAAAACCTTTTCCTGTTTCAATCAAACTACAAAGATGTCGTACCGATTTCAATAGCTTCGGCAAAAGTTTCCTGGCTGTATCCTGCAGCTTTCCTGTATTTTTTTATATTATTTCCAAGATTTTTACATACTTCCAAAGTCATATTCATGCTATAAATATTTTACTTTAATATCTTGGGATAAATAATTGTATTAAACTAGTTGACATATTAAATTTAATACTATACAATAAAATAGAAATATGAATTATAATAATACAGGGAATTAATATTAAATATTAAATAACTTTTAAAACAGAGGAATGAATTATGGCGAGAAAAAGAAAATTACTGGCAACTGCGATAATATTATCGGCTTTTGCAATGAACATGAGTGAAGCGCGTCAAGTTATTGATTCAAATACATCATATTCAATAGCTGACACAACAGTAAGCTCTCAAACAGGAAACGGATTTGGCGGTGCATATCAATTTATAGATAATAAATCCGATCCGAATATCAGAAGTCCGTTAAATGTCGCAATTTCAAATACGGTATTTGAAAATAACAACGCAACCGGAAGCGGATATGGCGGCAGCTTTTTTGTTCAAGACGGTACTGTAAATATTGATAACAGTACTTTCCAAAACAACATTGCTAACTGGGATGGCGGCGCTATATCAACATCATTCCCCAAAAACATTCCGGCAAATGCAGGCCCTAAACTTGTCATAAATAATTCCACCTTTGACAATAACGAAGCAACCGTATATTCAGGCGGTGCTATAGGACTTTATTCAGAAGCTGAAATCAATAACACCAAATTCACAAATAACAACGCAGGCGGTCATAATCCGGCTGATTCTACCGACGGCGGCGGTGCTATTTATTTAGGCGGCTGGGGACAGTTAACCCTGAATAATTCCGAATTTACAGGCAACTCATCAAACAGAGGCGGTGCAATCGGTACAACTGATGCCGGAATAGGAACAACACATTATTTCAATATAAGCAATACCACTTTTGATAATAACAATGCTACTTTACAGGGCGGCGCTATTTTCTCAAAATTCACAAACGATGCGACAGGAAACCAGAGCTTAATTACAGGCTCAACGTTTAAAAACAATACAGCAGGCACGGAAGGCGGCGCTGTATATAATAAAGGTACACTGACCGTCGATAACACGACATTTGATAACAACTCCGCACAATATGGCGGCGGTTTCTTTAACCAAACTGGCGCTACAGCTAACTTTAAAGATAATATACGCTTTACAAACAATACAGCCCAGAAAAACGGCGGCGGCGTTTATAACTACACCGGCGCTACAATGACTATCGGCGATAATGCTTCTTTTTCAGGCAATAAAGCTGTTGAAGCAGCCGGCGGTGCTGTTCAAAACATGGGCGACTTAACTATCGGCGATAATACCAAATTTGAAAATAACACAGCCGCATGGGGCGGTGCTGCTGTTTACGGCGGTTCAAGAGACGGACAGGGTTCATCAACAACCATCGGTAACAACGCTGTTTTCATAAACAATACTCTGACTGATTCAAAATCTTACGGTGGTGCTATTTACCTTGAAAACGACGAAAAGGATACCACAAGTTTTACTTTAGGCACAAATTCGTATTTTGAAGGCAACTCAGCATATCAAGGCGGTGCAATATTTATAAATGAAGCCATAGACACTGCAATCGGACAGGGAGCTATTTTCAACACCAATACCGCGTCCAATCACGGCGGTGCGATTTATAATAAATCAGATATAGCCTTGTCAGACGCTACATTTATGAATAATACGGCCAGTAAATACGGCGGAGCTATTTATAATGACACGGGAGCAAACATAAACCTGGGTGATAATACGAAATTTAACACCAACACAGCAAATTTAGGCGGTGCAGTCTACGGTAACAAAGAAGGTTCCGTAACACTTGGTGCAAATGCCGAATTTACCAATAACACATCAAATTCACACGGCGGTGCGGTATATCTGACAAACGGCCATGACTTGACGGTCGGTGACAATGCAAAATTTATCCATAATACCGCAAACGGCACTCTCGGAAATGGCGGTGCAATTTATTCATACAATAGCAAAACAAATTCAAATACCGTTAAAATCGGTAATAACGCTGAATTTTCAAACAACTCAACTTTGAATAAAGAAGGCGGAGCTATTTACAACGGCACAAACACAACTTTGGAAATCGGCAGCAGTTCAGTATTTGCCAACAACTCGGCAAACGGAACAGCCTCTAAAGGCGGCGCTATTTATAATATCGGCAGTGCAATGACTATCGGCGATAATGCTTCTTTCATTTCAAATAAAGCAGTTCAAGGCGGTGCGTTATTCCAGGGCGTTGACGGCAAGTTAAGTTTGAATAATGCAACATTTGCTCAAAACATCGCAACCGGAAATGAAACATCTTCCGCAGGCGGTGCTATATTTATATCAGAAAAAAATACTCAAGATGTAAATATTACAAACTCAATATTCGACGGTAACAAATCCGATGCCGCAGGCGGCGCAATATTACAGGCAAACGGCTCAACATCAACAATCAATATTGATAACACTATATTCACAAATAACGAAACAGGAGCCGAAGGCGGCGCGCTTGTTTCAGACAGTATTTTAAATGTAACAAACTCAACTTTCTCAGGCAACAAAACCACCGGAACAAATATTGACCCTGACACTCCTTTGAATTCAAACGGAGGCGGCGGTGCAATATTCTTGTATGACGAAGGCAAAGTTACAATTTCAAATTCAAACTTTGACAATAACTCATCAGGAACTTACGGCGGTGCAATAGGTACAAGAATTGATGCTTCAAGCAATAATTCATCTTTGTCCGTTGAAAATTCAAGCTTTACAGGCAACTCAGCAAACGCCGACGGCGGTGCGATTGCTGCATTCATTGATGCAGCAGTAAAAGATACAAGCTTTGTTAACAATACATCAGGCGGAAACGGCGGAGCTATTTATGCAAAAGAAAATCTGTCAATTACGGCCGACAAAAATGATGTCGTATTCTCCGGCAACAGTGCCTCTGACGGCGGCGACATTTTCATGGCCGGCGACGCAGGTAAAGAACTTAGCATGAATATCGGTGATGACAAATCCGTTGTTATTTCAAGCGGTATTTCCGGTACTAATAAATACAATATGAATGTTGACGGTACCGGTACATTGAATTTACAGTCTTATATTAAAAATGCTGATATGACTGTTAACGGTATGTCTACATTATGGTTGAACAACGGTTCACAAGTTGCCGGAAACAATAACACAATTACCTTGAATAACGGAACTGAATTACTTACAATAAACAATCAGCTTGATAATTTTGAAGACGGTTTGTTTAATGTAAACGGTGAAGTTTCTCTCGGCGTTGACGCTGATTTGGCATCAGGAAAAGCTGACTATTTCCAAGGAATAAACTACGGTCAGGACGGAAAAATCGTAATCGAAGGCGTTAACCCAACAACTACAACTTCAACTAAAGATAATTTCTCATTTAATATATATGAAGCAACCGGCATTGACCCGACAAAAGCATCTATAGATGAAGATTTCGTCGCTATGGATACATTATCACCGATAAGATGGTTAAAAGGTTCAATTGACCAAAACGGTATTGTAACATACGGTGGCAGAGGTAACGCTTGGAGCGACTTTAACCCGTCAGTTATGGTTAGCCCTGTTGCAGCACAACTCGGCGGTTATCTCGTTCAGTTGAATTCTTATGATCAAGCATTTATGAACCTTGATATGAAAATGCTTATGACGCAGGAAGAACGTAAAGCATTAAGAATGAGAAACAGTTACGCAGCAGCCGGCGGCTCAACAACACCTATGGTATTTTCACCTACATATCTTCCTGAAAAACAATCTGCAGGCTGGGTAAGACCTTATGCAACATTTGAAAACGTCAGACTTGACGGCGGCCCGAGAGTTTCAAACGTAATGTACGGAACATTCTTCGGTGCTGACAGCGAAATGTATGAACTCAAAAACGGTGCAGAAGCTCAATTCAGTGTATATGCAGGTTACAACGGTTCTCACCAGGCATTTTCAGGTAACAGCTTATGGCAAAACGGCGGTACATTAGGTTTGACAGGTATTGTCTATAAAAATAACTTCTTTACAGCATTAACCGCAAACGCAGGTGCAAGCGTTGTTGATGCAACAACAATGTACGGTGCTGAAGACTTCCCGATGTTAATGGCAGGTGTCGCTTCAAAAACCGGTTATAACTGGGAACTTGCAAATGGAAAATTCATAATTCAGCCGAATTATTTAATGTCTTATTCATTTGTTAATACTTTTGATTACACAAATGCAGCAGGCGTCAGAATGAAGTCAGACCCGCTGAACGCTATCCAAATAGCTCCGGGTGTAAAATTCATAGGCAATTTGAAAAACGGCTGGCAGCCATATATCAACTTAAGAATGGTTTGGAATATTATGGATAAAACCGATTTCGTTGCGGCGAATACATCTATTCCTGACTTATCAGTAAAACCATACTTTGAATACGGTCTTGGTTTACAAAAACGCTGGGGCGAAAGATTCACCGGCTATGGACAAGTTATGTTCAGAAACGGCGGCAGAAACGGTTTGACCATGGGCTTCGGCTTCAGATGGGCTCTTGGTAAAGCTCCGTCAAAGGCTTACATGGGCAGCGGTGACGTAATAAAAGAACCGGCAAAATTAAAATTAAGCAATATTAAATAAAAAGCGGGTTTTAAAACCCGCTTTTTTCTTCAAAATACTGTACAATAGTACCGGCGAATGTTTCAGATGACTGATAATTTTGCCCTGTGATAATATTTCCGTCAACAATAACATTAATCTCACCTACACCTTGTTTTTCAAATATTGCATGCCTGTCTTTTAAAGCATCTTCAAGGCTAAACGGCAAAAGTTCCGTCTTTTTATAGAATTCTTCTTCCTCATTTGTAAAACATGTTATGCGTTTACCCGAAACAACATAATCTCCGTCATCTTTTTTGGCCATTAATAAACCGGCCGGCCCATGGCATACGGCGGCGATAAGTTTACCATTGTTATAAAAATCAGACACAATCTCTCCGACAAGTTCACTTTCCGCAATATCAAACATAGGTCCGTGTCCGCCGGGGAAAACAATTGCGTCATACATATTTATATCAAAATTCTGCAATTTTTCTGTATTATCCAGAGCTTTTTTTGCATCATGCCATTTTATATCGTTTATAAAATTTTCACTTTGCGGATCAAGCAAAACCTCTCCGCCGGCTAAGCTCGCAACACTCACATGATAACCGTTTTCCAAAAACGTTACATAAGGCACGGCAAATTCTTCAAACCATAAACCCGTACGAGTTTTCCCGTCACCAAAATAATCAACATTTGTTACAACCATTAAAATATTTTTTGTCATACTAATTTCCTCCTTAAAAAAGGATAAAGTAAATCCTAAATGTATACATCAGAAAAAATGATTATAAAAGATTATACTATCCGTTAATTTAAAAAACTGCCAATAAAATTATATTGAATAAAAAGGAGAAATTTATGATGTTAACTATCACAAATATAAAAGCACGGCAGATATTGGATTCTCGCGGTAATCCGACGATTGAGGCGGAAGTTGAATTACCGTCCGGCATAATAGGTCGTGCAGCCGTACCCTCCGGCGCATCAAAAGGTATACACGAAGCATGGGAACTTCGCGACGGAGATAAATCCATATATAATGGCCTAAGTGTTTTAAATGCAGTTAAAAATATTGAGGAAAAAATCTCACCCGAACTAATCGGAAAAGATGCTTTTTATCAGAATATTATTGACAAAACAATGATTAATCTTGATAAAACCGCAAACAAATCAAAACTCGGCGCAAATGCCATACTTGGTGTTTCGCTTGCTGCCGCACAAGCCGCGGCAAATAGTTTAAAAATGCCTTTATACAGATATTTAGGCGGAATAAATGCCGTAACACTTCCGGTGCCCATGATGAACATATTGAATGGCGGTGCGCATGCGAATAATAACTTAGATTTTCAAGAATTTATGATAACACCTGTCGGAGCTGAAAATTTTGAACATGCAATGCAAATGGGCGCTGAAATTTTCCATAGACTCAAAAAAATTCTCAATGAAAAAGGACTTGCAACATCAGTCGGCGACGAAGGCGGCTTTGCACCAAATCTGCAGCATAATTCCGACGCCATAGAACTTATTTTGGACGCAATAAATCAGACAAATTATACAACGGAACAGGTAAAAATTTGTCTTGATATTGCATCCTCGGAATTCTATGAAAACGGCCGATATATAATAGAAAACCACGCCATGACATACGACGAAATGACCGATCTTTTAACAAATTTGGTAAACAAATACCCGATAATATCAATAGAAGACGGCATGGCAGAAGAAGATTGGGAAGGGTGGAAACTTTTAACCGAACAATTAGGCGGCAAATGCCAGCTTGTTGGTGATGACCTTTTTGTAACAAATCCCAAAAGACTAAAAGAAGGGATTAAAAAATGTGCCGCAAATTCTATTCTTATTAAGTTAAACCAAATCGGAACATTATCCGAAACGCTTGAAACAATACGACTTGCGCAAATTGCAGGTTATTCCGCAATAGTTTCCCACAGATCCGGCGAAACAGAGGACACCTTCATCGCGGATTTGGCAGTAGCCACAAACTGCGGCCAGATAAAAACAGGCTCGCTTTCACGAAGCGAAAGAATTGCAAAATATAACAGGTTGATAAGAATTGAACAGGAACTCGGCTCAGCCGCAAAATTTCCGGGGCTTAAAGCCTTCAAAGGCCAAAAATTTGACAATGACTGCTCATGCGATTGTTAATTCTATTATGTAAAAATATGTAACAAAGCACTTAAAAACCTTAAAGATTTTTTAGCTGAAATCCGATAGATTTTTTGTAAGATCTTTAAGGAGAAGTGTATTATGGACGAGAAGAAAATCATGAGCGAAGAAGATTTAATGGTTGATTTTGCCGAAATGACAAGTTTCGACTTTAATTCTTTGGATTATCAGCAAATGCAGGATTTGCATAAGATTACGGACAGTGAATATGCTGAAAAACCTTATGCGTTTAAATTCGGCAAATTTGATTTGGCAGATTTGTTCAGATCATTTGTAGCTCAAAAAGAAGTGTAAAGCTCGTTGAATTAGGGAGTTATGTGTATGGAAAATTTTGACGATTTGTTTCAGGAAAACTGCTTTTTGCCATGTATTGGCGAAGCTGAGCCCAAACAACAACCATTTGTCAGACAGCACAAAAGTTTAGACACATTACTTGCAGAACTGGAAGTGATAAAGAACAATATAGAGGAGATAAAAGCCAGAGAATGGCATCTGGCTAAATTGATGCAATTCCACAAAGAGGGGCTTGCCCCTCAATAGGCTGCCGGACTTGAAAAGCACCTCAAAAAGAGGTGCTTTTTTTAAATAAAAAGCACTTCTTTTTGGAGAAGTGCAACAATTACTTTGTCAGAAAAATGGAAAAAAGGAGTATTAAGCCAGCCGGGGTTTACCTGTAAGATTTATTAATGCGTCTATAACTTTTGGCATTTGACAGACGAATGAGTAATTACCGTGTGCTAAAGAACATTTTTTGCAGTCACAATGAATTCTGTAGCATTCAAGTGCTTGTTCCGTCCAATTTTGTGTTATGGATTCGGAAATTTCTCCCTTAGTCTGAGGATAAAAATCTTCTTCAACATCCTGATACTCTCTCATTACAAACCCCACAGATTACCTACCCATGTTCATTTTATCAGGTCAAATTTTTTTTTTAATCCTCTATTTAATGGATTTATGTAAAATACTTACATAAAAAGTACCAAAGCATAAGCGAACAGAGGCTGGAGGGCTTTGCGAAGGTAAAGGCCGCAACGCCGTTTAATGCGAGCGAACAAGAGAGACACGACAACAAACTTGACCTTGGATAATCCTTATACGTCATCCCGCACTGCCTGAGGCAGGACAAGACATCTGATTTTGGTCGAATGCAATTCGTCATCCCGCATTTATTGCGGGATCTAATATAATGTCGGATTAGTAAATCCGACCTACATTTTTACATAAAAACTATTATAGGTATGTCTTTTTGTTCACTTTTTCTTTTTGTAGCGATGCAAAAAGAAAAAGTGAACCGAAAAAGAAAAACACGCTGTTATATTTGCAATCCTCTGGATTGCTCAAGCCCTAATGGGCGCACTCCGTGCCGTTTTAGCTCTCCCCCACCCCTTGGTGGGCGGAGGGAGAGCTAAAATCTCTTACCGCGCCTAAGGACAACGGCGCGGAGCTGCTACGCAGCATTAATACCGCGATAGCGGAGTGAACAATAACTGTAGCCGAAACAATCTTCATA
>CALVER010000044.1 GCA_944326625.1 Candidatus Gastranaerophilales bacterium
AAAATACCCTGGATGCGATTCGAACGCATGACCTACCGCTTAGAAGGCGGTTGCTCTATCCAGCTGAGCTACCAGGGCTTAATTTCTTCTGCTGTATTTTTATCTTAGCATAAAATATTTTTGACGCAAGAGAATTTTTTCCGCATGCCACATAATTCACCTTTCAGGGAATGTAAAAACCTCAAAACTCAATTATCCTTTTAAAAAAGGAGGCAATATAGTGCAAAACCTCACAGAAGCCACCCAAAAATTCATTGATAATCTGACGTCCCGAGGCGGGAAACCTCTTTATGAAATGACGCCCGATGACGCAAGACAATTTTTGGAAAATCTACAGCAACAAAGTTACAATCCAATTGACGCTTACATTGAAGATACCTTAATTAAAACCAAAAATTACAAAATACCAATCAGGATTTTTAAGCCTGAAAAAACTAATAAAAAACTTCCTGCGATTTTGTACATCCACGGCGGGGGCTGGATTTTGGGGAGTAAAAATTCTTGGGACAGATTTTTAAGACAATTTGCCGTTCATACAAATTCCGCCATAATTTTTCCGGAATATTCACGCTCACCCGAGGCAAAATACCCGAAAGCCCTCAATGAAATTTACGAAACCCTTGAATACATTTGTGATAAACCGAAAGATTTCAAAATCGACCCTGAGAAAATCGTCATTGCAGGAGACAGCGTCGGAGGGAATATGGCAACGGTCACGGCACTCAGGTCGTCAATAGAAAAAGGGCCCAAAATCCTCTTTCAGCTGTTATTCTACCCTGTCACAAATTCCGAAATGAATACCGAATCTTATAAAAATTTTTCCGACGGTCCATGGCTTACCCGAAAAGCAATGGAATGGTTCTGGCAAGCTTACGAACCAGATAGAGAAAAACGCAAACATCCTTTTATATCACCGATTAATGCAACCGGAGATGAATTGAAAAATCTTCCGCCTGCATTAATTATTACGGCAGAAAACGATGTTTTACGCGATGAAGGTGAAGCTTATGCCGCAAAACTTGACCTGTCAGGAGTAAAAACGGCAAATATAAGGATTAACGGTACAATACACGATTTTATGGTTCTTAATGCAATTGCTCATACGGAACCTGTAAAAGCAGCATTTTTGCTCGCTTCTAAAACAATAAAACAAGTATTTAAAGGAGGTAACAATGTTTTTTAATGTTCTCAAAGCAAAAGATCTTGTCGGATTTGACAACGGCAATTTCGAAAAAAATGTATTAATGGCAAACAATGACAGCACTCTTGCTGTTATTGCGCTTAAAAAAGGCGAAATTATTGACACACATACATCAATTTGCGACGCTGCAGTATATGTTCTGGAGGGAGAAATTGAACTTCACTTTGACGCGGAGAAATTTGAAGTCGATAAAGGTCAAATTCTTATGTTCAAAAAAGACAAAGAACACAAAGTCGTTGCAAATAAAGACAGCAAATTCTTTTTAATTAAAATCTAATAAAAAAGGCTCTAAATAGAGCCTTTTTTATTGTTGATTACAGCTGCAATCGGGTTGTTTTGAAAGACATAAGTCCTCACAAAGAATCAAAACTATATTTTCGCCCGCTTTTGCGTGATATTTCAAACCGGGTGTAATCAAACCCGTTATCAAACCAACGGTTGTACCGACCGGAATACCGATTGCATAACCCACTCCGAGCTTTGCCGGATTAGGAATAAATGCAAAACCCGTACCTGCACCTGCACCGACAATACCAAGCCCTAAAGTATATGCAAGCAATTTCCCTGCCGTATGCCAGCCGTCTTCTTTTAATGCACCGTCTTTTGTTAAAGGTTTTGCGGACATCTGAACTGCCGTGCCATCAGGCAAAATTAAACATTCAAAATTTATATAAACCCGTGCATTTTTATTCGGAACTCTCTGTTTTTCTATTCTTATAATCGTCCCGACAACTTTTGAACACGCCGGAATTAAAAGGGTTCCTTCTCTTGTATATATTGCACCCGGAACATCAAAATTCACTCTGTCGCCCGCTTTTGAACATTCTGATTTAAAGTCGCAATTAAATGCAACCTTAAAAGCGTTGCCTTTACAAATTATGTTATGTAAATCCGTAATAGCGACATTATCCGTCAAAGCACCTTTTTCGCAAAACATGTGTTCATAACCTATAATCTCCTCGGAAAAAACCGGAGAAGCTAAAGATAAAATTAATAGCATTGCAATTATTTTTTTCATATTTACAGGATTAATCAGCCGGTTCCAAAATTCTATTGCCGATGTGTTTATATTATTATTTTTAAAAAATTTGAAAACACATGCATTTCGTACTAAAATGATTACGTATGATAACAAATTTTTTACACAAAATTCTCGGGCTCAACGATTTTTTATTCGGCGGAATTAACAGACTTATTGAAAGTACGGGATTTCCTGACTGGGTATGTGATGCCTTGATTGACAGCATTCATACACTGCCGTTTTTGTTTATAGTTTTTGTTTTTATAGAACTTTTTGAATACTATTATGCGGATAAAATTAATAATTTTATGAAAAATTCCGGAAAAACCGGACCTTTAATAGGAAGTTTAGCTGCAATAATTCCGCAATGCGGATTTTCAATAATAGCAAGCTCGCTTTATACAAATAAACTCATAACCCGCGGAACATTAATCGCAATTTATCTTGCAACCTCGGATGAAGCTTTGCCGGTTTTGTTATCATATCCGGAAAAAATTCATCTGGTTTTACCCGTCATAGGTGTAAAACTTGTTATTGCAATAATTGCGGGGTACCTGACAGACTTATTTTTCAAATCGGTTATTGATAAAAATGCTGAAATTGAAATTCCGGAAGAGGGCTGCTGTAAACACGATATCTTAACGGATAATAAAATTAATCTGTGGCTTCATCCTGTTATGCACACACTTAATGTATTTGCGTTTATTTTAATTATAACGCTTATTTTGAACTTCTTCATCAAAGACGCGATGATAACAAACTTTTTAAGTAATCCGGATTTGGCACATAAATTTTTACAGCCTGTTATAACATCTGTTATAGGGTTGATACCGAATTGTGCAGTATCAATTGCGCTAACAATGATGCTTATCAAAGGCACAATAACCTTTGGTGCTGCAATTGCAGGATTATGTTCCAACGCGGGACTGGGACTTTTAGTTCTTTTAAGAAAGAATGAAAAATTCAGCGATTCTGTTCTTATAATATCTTTACTGCTAATCATCAGCATTATTTTCGGAATGATATTACAATTATTCTAATATCAAAATCACCGCACCGAACATCATAATAAAAGCGCCCAAAAGTTTCTTTTTAATATCTTTTTCATTAAAAAATTTCCAGCCGAAAATTACGCTTAAAATAATGGACAATTGAAATAATGCCAGAGCATAACTAACTTTCATACATTTA
This sequence comes from Candidatus Gastranaerophilales bacterium, assembly GCA_944326625.1. Taxonomy (GTDB): domain Bacteria; phylum Cyanobacteriota; class Vampirovibrionia; order Gastranaerophilales; family Gastranaerophilaceae; genus SIG32. The sequence continues at coordinate 3,414 of CALVER010000044.1, forward strand.
AAAACATAATTTGTGCTCCATTGCATGATTCCTGTTGTAAAAACAAGCAAAAATAATTCTTTTAAATAACTTTTTGACGGGACAATGGACTGCCGGCTTATAATAACAGGAATAAAAGAAAATAATGCCCCGAACCAGCACCAGAATACAAATGCCGCTAAAACGCTTGAATTAATAATTACACTTTTTATAAAAACCGCCTCAATTGCCGTAAAAATAAGTGCTAAAATTCTATATTGAATATCGCGCCTTTTTAAAAGGTTAAAAGAAAAACCTTCTTTTTGGGTGCCAAAAACAAAATAACTTCCGGAAATTATAAGAATTATACCTATAATACCTGCAGATGTAGGTATTTCACCAAGGAATAATATGCCGAACAGTAATGCCACAACGGATTTGTATGAATTAACAGGGCCTAGTAGCGACAAATCACCCTTTTCCAAAGCCGCAATCAAAAAACCGTTTCCCAATACTCCGAATACACCGCCCAATAAGGCGTATTCATAAGCTTCCAAGGAAATATTTGCGACCTCAATATCATTAAAAAATACCAAACAAAAAATACTTAAGCCCAAATATGTAAAGAAATTAACACACAAAGGCTTACAGCCGTTTAACGTTAAATGTTTTTGCAAAACATTTGAAAACGGGTTAGAAAAAATTCTTAAAATAAGTGCAGTTACAGTCCCGAACAATACAAAACCTCCTTATGAAACAACCGCTATTTTCAAGCAATTGCGCTGTTTATTTTCAAATATTTCGTAACCGGATTTAATATTTTCCAGCGAAACTTTATGCGTAATAAGAAAATCAGTAGAAATTAAACCTTTTGATATTAAATCAAGAAGCTTAGCACAATGGATAGCGTCAACTCCGCCTGTTTTAAAGGTCAAATTTTTCCCGTACATTTTAGGCAAAGGCAAAATTTGATTTTCCTCATACATAGCAACAACACCAACAATTGCGTTAGGCCGCGCGATTTTCCAACTCATCTCAAATGTGTCTTTTGATCCGGCACATTCAATAACCCCGTCAGCTCCGCGATTTTCGGTCAAGTTTTTAACTTCATTTTCTATATCACAATCCAAAGGATTAAATACAAAGTCAGCCAATTTCTGATTCTTGGCAATCTCAAGTCTTGAATTATCAATATCAATTGCAATAATTTTTCCGGCACCCAGATATTTCGCGCACATCATAGCACAAAGCCCGACGGGCCCTGCTCCGATTACCGCAATTATATCACCTTTTTTAACCTCACACATCTCTGCGCCAAAATATCCGCTTGATAAAATATCACCGACAAAAAGTGCACTTTCGTAACTTACATTTTCAGGAATTTTTGTCAAACCGGTATCCGCAAACGGAACTCTGACAAATTCCGCCTGACATCCGTCAATTCTGCACCCGAGCTCCCAGCCGCCTTTTTCACAGTTGTTTATAAACCCATGCCGGCAGAAAAAACATTCCCCGCAAAAAGTTTCGCAATTCGCGGCAACTCTGTCACCTTTTCTTAAATTTTTGACAGCGGAGCCGACCTCAACAATTTCCCCCACAAATTCATGTCCCAAAACGGTTTCCGGCACGGCTCGCGGCACCGCACCCCGCATTATGTGCAAATCACTTGTACAAATTGATGACAAAGTGACTTTTACAATTGCATCCCTGTCATTTTGCAGTTTTGGCATTTCTTTTTCAATTAATTCGATTGAACCGTTTTTATGGCAAATTAAAGCTTTCATATAAATTCTCCTCAATTAGTATAACATAAAAGATTATACTTTCCGTTAATCAATTATCGGGTAAAAACACTTATAATAGCATAGAAAGGAGATTACTATGCACGAAGACAATAAAAAAACAATGAAAGAAAAAATTAATGACACTGCGCATAAAGTAAAAGAAAAAGCCCACGAGGTAAAAGAAGATATAAAGCGCGGCGTTGATGAAGCCAAAGTAAAAGCACATCTTGCAAAAGAAGATGTTAAAGAAAAGGCCGGTGAAATTAAGGAAAAAGTCCAAGAAAAAGTCGCGAAAGAAAAAGCAAAACACAAAAAAACAGCTTAAAAGAGCCTTCGGGCTCTTTTTTTGTTGCATAACTTTTTTAAATAAAGTATAATAATTCTATGAATTTCTGGAATAAAGAAAATATACAAGGAGCACTCGGGAACTGCAGATTTTACAACTTTCCCGAAAACTGGTCTGCCTCAGGAATCCGCATCTGGCATACGGATTTGGGAGAAAATGATGTTGTGGTTTTAAGAGCTCCCGGAGAAACAAAAGGTGCCGTAAAACAAAATATCCTGCCTTTTTTGGATAAAATTTCCGCAATAATGTGCACGAATTATGAAAATTTCAAAGACTTGGATAAGCCCGTCATTGAAGTTGAAGATGTTACAAAAGCTCTTTTTGCTCTCGGCAAATATATAAGACGCGCCTATAAAGGAACTGTTATTACCCTGACAGGCAGTGCCGGAAAATCAACCACAACAAGAATGATATATGAAACTTTAAAAGATTTCGGCGCAGATTCAAACCTGAATCTTGCAAATACCCTCATTGCAATTTGCTGGAATATGACAACTTTTGATATCACCCGAAAATACTGGGTAATTGAATCCTCTATCGGTTACGGATATGTTTCATTCCCGAATATTGCAGTTGTCACAAATCTTGCGGCGGTTCACTTAAAAGAGGGCCAAACACTTGAAGGTATGGCTCGCGGCAAAAGCAAAATTTTTGCGACCATGCTGCCCGGCGGGTTTGCCGTTCTTAATCGTGATATGCAGTGTTATGAAATTTTTAAAGAAACGGCTGAAGAAAAAGGGCTTAATATCATCACTTTTGGAAAAGATGAGGGCGTTGACGTAAGAATTATCCCAGAAAATTATTCTTTTGAAATTGAAGGACAAATATACTCCGCGGGTGAAAACTTTATACCTGAATATCTTATGTATGATATGGCGGCAGCCATGGCTGTTAATAAAATTTTAAATCTGCCAGTTCAAGACGCCTTGAAAAAACTTGAAAACTTTAAAAGCCTAAAAGGACGCGGCGAAACCCAAAATATAACATTCGACGGCAAAAGTATAACCCTTGTGGATGAAGCTTTTAACGCAAATCCTCTTTCCATGGCCGCAACAATTGAAGCTTTCGGAAAAAATTATGACGCAAATAAAGTTCTTTTCCTCGGTGATATGACTGAAGGCGGAGATAAAGCAAGAGAATACCACCTTGCGCTTGTAGATATAATAAAAAATGCAAACCCTGCAAAAATAATCTTCTGCGGGCCGGAAATGCAAAATGTTTTTGACATTTTAAAAGATAATTTTGAATGTTATTATTTTGAAAACATAAACAAACTACTGCCGGAATTTAAAAATTTCATAAACAACAACGATAATGTTTTCGTTAAATCATCACACGCAACAGGCTTACACAAAATTGTAGAAAGCTTAAAAAATTGATTTTTATATAACGGTCTGCTACAATTGCGGTATGGAAGGAATTTCTTTGCAATTTTTATATCTTTTAGCTGTAGTTGCAGGTGCGGCAGTTTTTGCATGGATAATTTCCAAAGACGCAAACAAATTTACAGGATCCCATCATAATCTTTCCAAAATCCATAATTCCATAATTTACGCTTTGTCGTATGTAAACGAAAATATGATGGATAACGGCAGGTTTGTGTATATAAGAAATATAAGAGACAAATACAATGTAAACAAAAATGTTTATAACACAACAAACCATGCCAGAATGCTTTATTCATTATACCTTTGCGAAAGAGAATTAAACATAAAAGGCTTGGCCGAAAGACGCCGAGAATCCGCAAAATATTTTGTTGATGAATATGTCAAACCCCTTGGTTTCGGGCGTTACGCCGTAATTTCCAAACCGGATGAAGAAAATTTGAAATGCGAAAAAGCAAAACTTTCCGCAACCGCAATGGCACTTGTAGCTTTTTCGGATTTAAGACCGGAAAAAATTATTCCGGATGAAATTTTTGAAGGTATGGGGCAGTTTCTGCTCTTTATGCAAATGAAAACAGGCCAATTTTACAATTTTTACGACATAGAAAACGGCGGCATCGGTGACAGCTTTAACCTGAATTACACAGGTGATGCGCCTTTGGGACTTTTATATTTATATGAATTTAATCCTAAGAAAAAATGGCTTGAGGGAGCAAAAAAAGGATTGATATTTCTTGCGAATTTACGTAATCGGCAGAAAGAAGTTCAATTCGATTATACTGCCATGCTTGCTACGGAAAAACTTTTCAAGACTCCGGATAACGACTTGACAGATGAAGAAAAAAACCTTTTGACGCTGCATCTGATTAAAATGGTCGAACAGGTAATCCCAAAACAAATTGTAAACAAAGAAGAACGCTACTACGGCGCTTTGATAGATAATATTAAGCCCCTGAACATCGCATGTATTGTGGAAGGCTTGATTGCTACATACAATTGTGTTGACGATGATATTTTAAAAATGCGGATTATGAAATCCATTGACACAGGTATAAAATTCTTAAGACTTGTACAAATTCAAAAAGGCCCGTTGAAAGGCGGATTTCCAAACTCTGCCGACTGGAGGGAAGTCGGAGTGCCCAAAGCTGCTTCCATTGTTAAAATGGATACAGTCCAACATGCTCTTGCCGCCTGTATAAAATTTCAAAATATGTTTAAAGATGCATAACGCGGTTACGCCCGTTTTCTTTTGCATTATAAAGAGCTTTATCAGCGTTTTCAAATAACTTGTGGACAGTATCCGTATTATCGTCAGCTTCACAAACTCCGATACTTATTGTTACATCAATTTGATTTCCGTTGTATCTGAAAACATAATCTTCAATTGTCTTTCTGAGTCTTTCAAGCGGAATAACGGCTTTTTCAAGCGGAGTTTCCGTAATTATTACCGCGAATTCTTCCCCGCCGTATCTGAACACCATATCGGTTTTCCTAAATGTCTGCAGAATATAATACGCGACCTCTTTCAACACATAATCACCCGCGCTGTGGCCATAAGTATCATTAACACGCTTAAAAAAGTCAATATCAATAATTGCAAAACTCAAATCACTCTTGTACCTTTTTGCACGCAAAAATTCACGCTCCAGACATTCCTCAAAGTGACGACGATTATATAACCCTGTCAAAGGATCCGTTACGGACATATAACGGGTTTGAGAATACATAAAATTGATTTTTTTAATAACATCAAACTTATTTGCGTCAGGTATATCAAAATTCAAAATTATTTCTTCAATATTTTTTTGAATTTCATCCAATACCGACGGCGGAAAATCAAAATTCTCTCCCAAAGGTTTTTCGCGTCTTTCTTCCATATCAAACAGGATTATACCATAAAAATTGCGGCAAAGATATTTTTTTGCTAAACTTAAAATATATGAAACTTACAACGGAACAAATGCTGGAAAAGTTCTCAAACAATGCCTCTCACCCGCATGAGGTAAGAAGATTGTCAATGATGATTTTTGACGGTGTGAATGACACATTAAAAGAACTTTCAAATAAACAGCGCAAATATCTGGAAGAGGCGGCCCTTTTACATGATATAGGTTATTATATAGATTCCAAAAGCCACCACAAGCACAGCCAAAAAATGGTCCTGGATTACGGACTTGAAAATTATTCCGAAAAAGAAAAACATATAATTTCCTGCATCTGCAGATACCACAGAGGCGGACTTCCGGACAAAAAGGAACATGAGATATACTGTACACTTGATAAAAAAGACCGAAAAACCGTCAAACGCCTTGCCGGGATTTTGAAAATAGCAGACGGACTTGACAGAGCACACGTGAATTTAATTAAAAAAGTACGCGTCAATTATGACAGCGAAAATAATATTACTGAATTTTACTTAACCCCGAACAATATTGATTACCGTCCTGACATAACTTATGCAATACGTAAAAAAGATTTGTTTGAAATCGGGTTCAAAACACAAGCCGTATTTAAATTTGAAGCTTGAAACGTATTGTAAATTTTTTGTTACAATTCACCCAAAATTGTAACATTTCTTCATGAAAAATACTTTATATATATAAGGGAAAAACCAAGGGGACGGAAAAATGAGTTTCGATGTAAACGTTTTGAGTTCAAAACCGGTAATCAAAGCCGCAGCGAATATGCAAAACGACGGCGG
>CALVER010000045.1 GCA_944326625.1 Candidatus Gastranaerophilales bacterium
ATGACAATTCCGACATTGATTAGTAATTATAAAAAGAACATTGTCGAGACCCGTATAAAGAATTTTTACTCTGTTATGGCTGCGGCGAGCAAAATGTGTATTGCTGAATCAGGCGCCTCATGGGCTTCAGGATTAACCCATGCGTTTTCAAGCCTTGATGTTGATGAGTTTAGAGATTGGTTTAGCGGACATCTTGCAAAATATTTAAAAATTGCCGATCAAAAAGATTACGATGACGGTATATTGATAAAGCTTATGGACGGTTCAGGTGCTGCATTTTACTATCACCACGTTGTTTTTTGTATTGATTACAATGCGTGTGTTAAAACGTTAAAGGATGATTTTGATGATTCTATATATATGTTCTACATAAGAGGCGGTCTGGACGGCAAAAACGCATTTGCTTTTCAACTCAATCCTGAAAAAGGTTTCAAGACATATGATGTGTGCTGGGATGGTACAAGAGACGGTGCTATGACAGTGGCCGAATGTGAGTACGCTGATGAGTATTACGGATGCGACAGTGCAGGACACAAGCTTTGCGCCAAACTTCTTGAAATAGACGGCTGGAAAATTAAAGAAGATTATCCTGTTAAATTTTAACATAATTATTTATGATAAATTTTGTGAGCGGTGAAAGGCTGTAAGCTTTCAAACCGCTCATTTTTATTGCTTTGCCGTCTTTTGCGCAGATTGTAAGGGAGCGGGTTTTGGAACATTTTGCAATAATTTGTCCTGCTGCACCCGATTTGTGCAAAATCCTTGCTTTATAAGGATTTACTATAAAAAATACGGTTTTGTATGTGATATATGTCGGAAGATAAGGGTGAAGCGCGCGGATTGTGTTTAAAATCTCAGCGGAAGTTTGATTTTTAAAATCCAGCATTTTTTCATCTCCGGAAATGTTCGGAAAATAGCTCGCCTTAGCTTCATTTTGTTCAACAGGCTGAATTATTCCGGCATTTAAACGTTTTAAAACCTCACAAGCCAAAAGCCGCGCCTGAAAAACGGTTTTTTCTTTCAATTCTTTTGCCGTGTCACAGGGAAGAATGTCGATTTTTTGCTGAGCAAGCACCGGGCCTTTATCCAATTCCTCCGTCATAAGGTGAAATGTCACGCCGGATTGGGTTTCGCCGTGAAGTATTGTTTGGATGTAAGGGTTCGGACCTCTGTATTCGGGCAAAAGCGACGGGTGTACGTTTATCGTCGCAATGGTCGGAAGGTCTATTATTTCTTTTTTTAACTTTTCGCTCCATGTTCCGACAAAGATTACATCCGCGTTAAGTTTTATAATCTCGCGTTTGAATTCTTCGGAATTGGCTGATTTACACTTGATTTCTCTGATTTTGCGCTCTTTTATCATTGTAACCTCGGGCGAGCTTTTGAAAAAATCCAACAAAAACAGCTTAAATTTATTCATTGTCGTCCGTTCATGCCTGAAAACCGCAGCGAGTTCAAATCCGGAATCTTTGACACCTTCCATAAGGTTTGCAAGCATTTCGCCTTTTCCTAAAATTACTACTTTCATAACCCCTCGTTAATATTTTATTTTGGATGCACGTTCAATTTCGCGTTTCTGGTCTTTTTTCGCAAGCGCGTCGCGTTTGTCGTGAAGCTTTTTACCTTTTGCCAGCCCTATTTCGACTTTTGCAAGACTTCCTTGAAAAAATACCTCAAGCGGTACAATTGTGTAATTCTCCTTTTTAACTTTGCTTTGAAGTTTCAGGATTTCTTTTTTTGTCAATAAAAGTTTGCGGGTACGCTCGGGGTCTTTGTTATAGCGGTTTCCCTGCTCGTACGGCGATATGTGGCATTTGTATAAAAAGATTTCATTATCTTCGATTTTGCAAAAGCTGTCTTTTAAATTAATCGCGTTATTGCGGATTGATTTAATCTCGGTTCCTGAAAGCACAATTCCGGCTACGAATTTATCAAAAATAAGGTAGTCGTGAAAGGCTTTTCGATTTGTTGTGACAACTTTTCTTTCCATAAAATGATTATATCATGGATTTTGCCAAAAAGCATTTTACGTAGTGTGTATCCGTAATTCGGGTTTCGTCGGGCATTTTTTCGCGGCACACAGGCATGCAATAAGGACAGCGTGTATGGAATTTGCAGCCTTGAGGAAGCGCTGAGGGTGAGGGCAGGTCGCCTTCAAGAATAATTTTATCGCCTTTTGTAATTTTTGGTACTGAGCTTAAAAGCGCCTTTGTATAGGGATGTTCGGGCGTGAAGAAAATCTCGTCGGTTTTTCCCAGCTCCACAATCTCGCCCAGATACATTATCGCAACCCTGTCAGACAAATATTTTATTACGCTTAAATCATGTGAAATAAATAAAAAAGTCAGGTTGAAATCGTCTTTTAAATCCTTCAAAAGGTTAATAATCTGCGCTTGAATACTGACGTCCAACGCGCTGACAGGTTCATCCGCAAGAATAAATTCGGGGTTAAGAATAAGCGCGCGGGCTATTGCAATTCTCTGTCTCTGCCCGCCGGAAAATTCGTGCGGATAAAGGTTCAGACAATCTTTGTCAAGTCCGACTTTGCATGCTGTTTCGACAACTTTTTGTCGGATTTCTTCATCAGTAAGGTTCGTGTTAATTTTTAGCGGCTCTTTGAGGGTGTCAAAAATTTTCATTTTCGGGTTCAAACTCGCATAAGGGTTCTGGAAAACCATCTGCGCTTTTTTACGGAATTCTTTTAATTCTGCCTTTTGCATTTGCAAAATATTTTTGCCGTCAAAAATAATTTCACCGTTACTTGCTGCTTCAAGAAGAATAATTGCCTTTGCAAGAGTTGATTTGCCGCATCCGGATTCCCCGGCAACCGCAAGTATCTCGCCTTTTTTAATATCAAGCGAAAGATTGTTCACGGCATGAATTGTTTCTTTCTCTCCTAAAATTCCCCGTTGTGATTTGTATTCAACCGATAAATTTTTGATTTCCAAAAGTGTCATATTGTTAATTTTATATTATTTGTAAATATATTGCAATCAGTTGCTTGATGAATTTCAATGTGAAATCCCCTCTCCCTACCCCCGCCCCCGAATTTCAAACACTCGCAAGCTCGTGTTGAAATTCAACCCCCGCCCTCAAGGGGTGGGGGTTGCTTCGTGAACGAAGTTCACAGAAAAAACACACCTCACTTCACTCACGTTAAAATTATAATTCGCGTCTGCCTTCAATTGCTTTTGCAAGTGTGATTTCGTCGGCATATTCCAAATCCGCGCCGACAGGAAGCCCGAAGGCAATTCTGGAAATCTTTATCCCGAACGGTTTGATTAATTTTGTTAAATAAAGGCTTGTGGCTTCACCCTCAACTGACGGCGGAAGTGCGAGAATAATCTCCCGCACTTTATCGTCTGTCAACCGGTTTAAAAGCTCTTTTATTCTTATATCGTCCGCACCGATTCCGTCCATAGGCGATATAAGCCCCTGCAAAACATGATAAAGCCCTTTGTATTCGTTTGTTTTTTCGATTGCGATTAAATCTTTTGTCTCCGCAACAACGCATATAGTGCCTCTGTCGCGTGAGGGTGACGTACAGATTTCGCACGGGCTTTCAGATGAAATATTAAAACATATTTCGCAGGTTTTTGTATTCTGTTTTGCGTCAATCATTGCGCGTGCAAATTTTTCCACCTCTGAAACAGGCATTCTGAGTAAATAAAACGCCATTCGCTGTGCGGATTTTGGCCCGACAGAGGGGAATTTTTGAAAATGTTCTATTAATGCTGCAATGGATTTCGGATAAATCATCAGAATAGTCCCGGAATATTAATTCCGCCGGTGACGGATTTCATTTTGCTTTCCATCAAGTCGGTTGCTTTCATGCTTGCCTGTAAAATTGCTGTTGTAACGATATCTTCAACCATTTCAACAACTTCGGGATCAACTGATTCCGGATTGTCGGGGTCAAGTGCTTCCGGTTTTAATTTGATTGATTTAAATCTGCCTTGCCCGTCACAGGTTACAACAACCGCTCCGCCTGCTGCTTCGCCGGTTACTTCTGTTTTGGAAAGCTCATCCTGTGTTTCTTTTAATTTTTTTTGTAAATTTTGAGCCTGTTTCATCATTTGCATGATATTCATGTAATTATCCTCCCTATAGCCCTGTATCAATTTTTATTATACAATAAAAATATGAAGAAGGAAACTTATTTACAAGAGTCTTTACGAAAAGGCAGAATTATGCGCTGGACGTGTAAGATGCCTTTGAAAGTGTATATTGCTCCAATGAAGTTCTATTCAAAGCAGGGACAGGATTCGCGATACCGTGCCATGGTTAAGCGTGCGCTTGATGCGTGGCAGGCTGCAACAAAAGGCAGAGTATCATTTACTGTTGTTAATACGCTTCTGGAATCTCAGATTAATGTTGATTGGAAACGGGTTGAACGAAAAGCGCTCGGACACTGTTATTTCGATTATGACGGCGCAAATCGTTTGTACAGTGCAGAGGTAAATATCGGGTTGACTGACGGGCTTATTCACAGAGATTATATGGATGACGGAGAGGTTTATCATACTATTTTACATGAAATAGGTCATGCCGTCGGTCTCGGGCACAGTCCTTTCCCGAAAGATATTATGTACACACCGCACCAAAAAGGTGTTTTATCAATTTCGCCGTGCGACGCTTTAACTTTAAATTGGCTTTACAGCCTGCCTATGGGAGCAACGGCCGACGATGTCGCTTCCAAATATCAGGTGAGCGGCTCCGATATTGATGAAATGATTGCTAAAGTTATTCAAAAACACGGCGGTAAAGAAAGTTCTCCGGCTCCTAAGGTCAAGCGCAGAGATTTGTTGGATGAGCAGGAATCCATTGCTAATTTAAGAAAATATCATCTTACTCTTCAAAATGTAAAAATTCCCGAAGATATGCGTAAGTATTTCTTGAAACCCAAAGACTGAAAGACTTTCGGTATTTTGTTGATAAGTTTTATTTTTTGTGTATAATGAAAAAAGGGATATAAGGAAAATTTAATATTATGACAGTTCAAGATTGGTTTGAAAAACGTAAAGAGGCACAAATTCAGCGCCGCGCATTGGAAGCTAAAGCGGCTCAGGTGGTCGAGAACCCTGATTTATGGACTAAATGCGTTCACTGTGACGCTCAATTGTTAAAGTCCGATATTGAAGAAAATATGTTTGTTTGTCCGGTTTGTGATTACCATTTCAGGATAAATGCAAGAACACGCATTAAACAGTTGTTTGATGAAAATTCTTTTGAAGAATTATTCTCTGAGATTAAACCGACGGATCCTCTGGATTTTGTCGATACAGAACCCTATAAAGACAGACTTCAAAGAGCTCACGAAAAAACAGGACTTGATGAGGCTGTTGTGACCGGTATAGGTTCAATTGAAGGCAATAAAGTCGCATGCGCGATTATGGATTTTGACTTTATGGGCGGTTCTATGGGAAGCGTTGTCGGTGAAAAGGTTACAAGAATTATTGAAAAAGCCATTGAACTCAGACTTCCCGTTCTTGCGATTACATCTTCGGGCGGTGCAAGAATGCAGGAAAGCGCTTTGAGCCTTATGCAGATGGCTAAGACTTCCTGCGCGTGCGCAAGACTTGATGATGAAAAACTTTTGTATATAAACTTGCTGACTGAACCTACATTCGGCGGTGTTACGGCAAGTTTCGGAACCCTCGGCGACATTATTGTCGCTGAACAGGGCGCAAGAATAGGATTTGCGGGCAGAAGGGTTATTGAGCAGACTATCAGGCAAAAACTTCCGTCTGACTTCCAGACTGCTGAATATTTGTTAAAATACGGGCAGGTTGACGTTGTGTCACCGCGTAAAGATTTGAGAAGTACATTGGCAAATATCCTGTCAATGCACAGTATAGGTTAGTTGAGGTAATAAATGTCTACAATTTTGGATTTTGAAAAGCCGATTATGGAAATTCAGGAAAAGATTGAGGAACTAAAAAAAATAAGTTTGGAGTCCGGCATGGATTTAGATAAAGAAATTGAAACGTTTGAACAGCAGGCGGATGATTACAGAAAAGAATTGTATTCAAATCTTAAGCCGTCTCAGAAAATGCAGATTGCACGTCATCCGGAAAGACCGAATTTTTTGGATTATGTAAATCTTATGTGCACTGATTTTATTGAACTTCACGGTGACAGAGAAGGTATGGACGACAGAGCAATCATCGGCGGGCTTGCAAGACTTGACGGGCATCCTGTCATGATTGTCGGGACAATGAAAGGTAAATCCACCAAAGAAAATTTGGAATATAATTTCGGTATGCCTCAGCCCGAAGGTTACAGAAAGGCTCTCAGATTATTTAAGCATGCCGATAAATTCAATATTCCTATTGTAACTATTATTGATACCCCGGGGGCTTATCCCGGTATCAGTGCAGAAGAAAAAGGCCAGGGTTCTGCTATTGCCGTTAATTTGCGTGAAATGGCTAAATTGGAAGTTCCGGTTATTGCTATTATCACCGGCGAAGGCTGCTCCGGCGGCGCATTGGGGCTTGCGGTTGCAAATAAGGTTTATTTGCTTGAGCATGCTTATTATACGGTTATTTCACCTGAAGGCTGTGCGTCTATCCTCTGGCGTGACGCGTCCAAAAACAATGAGGCGGCTGAAGCGCTTAAAATTACAGCTCCTGATTTGATGAAATTTGATATTATTGACGGTGAGATTAAAGAACCCGTCGGCGGTGCGCATACTAATCATGAATTTATTGCCGATGAGATGAAACGCACTATTTTAGATGCTTTGGATGAATTAAATAAATATTCGGGTGCTGAATTAAAATCAATGCGTTATCAAAAATTCAGAAAAATGGGCGCTTTTATTGAACAATAAGGTTTTGTTATGTATTATGAATTGTCAATAAAAGTTAATCCTGAAATTTCGGATGTCGTGTCAGAGCTTTGTTTTGAAAATTTACCCTGCGAAGGGGTGATTTTGGCGGAAGAAGCTTATAAAGACCTTGAATTGATATCCTCAACCGAGGGTACTTTAAAAGTTTTTTTGACACAAAATGCGGATGTCAAATCTTTTTTGGAAGAACAGCGTGAAATTCTTAAATCCCGCGGGTTTTCGGATGATGCGCTCGGAAGCTGGGAGTTTTCTCTTGTTGAAAAAGAAGATCAGGATTGGTCTAAAAAATGGAAAGAAAAGTGGGATGTAACGCATGTTTCCGACAAGATTACGGTTGTGCCGGATTGGATTGAATATTCGCCAAAATCGCCGGATGAGGTCGTTATAACCCTTGAACCGGGCTGTGCTTTCGGAACAGGTACTCATTCAACAACTCAATTGTGTATGAAAATGATTGAAAAATATATGCCCCGTGGTGCAAAAGTCGCGGATATCGGTATGGGCTCGGGCATTCTTGCAATTTGTGCGGCAAAGTTCGGTGCGTCTTTCGTTTACGGCTGCGATAACGATGATACTGTTATTGACGTTGCACGTGAAAATGCCGCGAAAAACGCTGTAAAATGTGATTTTGAGCTTAATACCGCCGATAAAATTACGCAAAAATTCGATTTTGTTCTGGCTAATATTCTGCACAATGTTCTTGCGGAGATTATGCCTGACTTGAAAAATATTATGAATTCAGGCGCACTGCTTGTTTTAAGCGGTATTTTGGATGAGAAAAAGCAGGTTGTTCTGGATTCAATTAAAAAATGTGATTTAATATTAGTGGAAGAAGTTCACTTGAACCAGTGGACTGCATTTGTAGTGAGGAAAAAATGACAGGAAATACGGCAATTATAATTCCGGCACGCTACGGCTCAAGCCGGTTAAAAGGAAAACCTTTGATAGAAGTTAACGGAAAACCTATTATCCAGTGGGTTTTTGAAAAAGCGGTAAAATCAACCCTTGCCGACAGAGTTATTGTTGCTACAGACAATGAGGAAATTTTGACGACATGTCTTCTGTTCGGCGCTGAGGCTGAAATGACCTCGGAAGCTCATAATTGCGGAAGCGACAGAATTCAGGAGGTTATGGACAGGCATCCCGAAATTGAGTATGTCGTTAATCTTCAGGGTGACGAACCGTTGATTAAGCCCGAAAGCATTGATGAGGTTATAAGATGTGTCCGCGATGACGAAAATGCCGATATTTCAACCTTAATCAGAGTTCTGCGTGATAAAAAAGATATTGAAAATCCTAATCTTGTAAAATGCGTCGTTGACAATAACGGCTACGCACTTTATTTTTCGCGTTCTAAAATTCCTTATGAACGTAATGAAGGGCATGCTACGTTTTACGGGCACCTTGGCATTTACGGCTATAAGCGTGAGGCTTTGAAAAAAATGACAAATCTGCCTCAAACTTCGCTTGAGCTTGCCGAAAGTCTTGAACAGTTAAGAGCTCTGCAAAACGGTATGAAAATTAAAACATGTGTTGTTGATTTTACACCGGTCGGTATTGATACGGTCGAGGATCTCGAAAAATTCAGAAAAATTGTAGCTTCTCAGCTTTAAAAAAAATTCTATTTTTAATAAAAAAGTACTTGCAATTTTTGTTTACTTAGGTTAATATATCGTTATAAAAATACAAAAAAATAAATAATTTGTAATATTTTTTTAAAGTTAGTGGTGTAAGATATAGGTAAGGAAAAGACTATGACAGAAAATGCTGAAATGCCGAATGAAACAGAAGATCGTCAGCGTATTTTGCTGGCAGATGACGAAGCCAGTATCAGACGAATTTTGGAAACACGTTTAAAAATGGCAGGTTATGACGTTTATACCGCACAGGACGGCGAAGAAACCGTTAATGCGTTTAATAAATATAATCCTGATCTTGTTGTGTTGGATGTTATGATGCCCAAAATGGACGGCTACGGTGTAACCCGTGAAATCAGAAGAACTTCTGATGTTCCTATTATAATTCTGACAGCGTTAGGTGATGTATCCGAAAGGATTACAGGGCTTGAACTCGGCGCTGATGACTACGTGATTAAACCTTTCAGCCCGAAAGAATTGGAAGCACGTGTTAAAGCTGTTTTGAGACGTACAAATAACCGTGAAACTACTGCTCCGACCGGCAAAGTTACCAAAAATGTTATTACAACCGGTAACATAAAAATTGACACTGCCCGTCGTCAGGTGTTCAGAAAAAATGAAAGAATCAGATTGACAGGTATGGAATTCAGCTTGCTTGAACTTTTGGTAAATAATTCAGGCCAGGCATTCTCCAGAAATGAAATATTGCAGCACGTTTGGGCTTACCCGCCGGATCACAGAATTGATACCCGTGTTGTTGATGTACATATTTCAAGATTACGCTCAAAATTGGAATCTGATCCTGCGAATCCGGAATTGATTTTGACGGCGCGCGGAATCGGTTATATGTTCCAGAGAATAAGTTAAAAAAAGTCCCGCTACGGCGGGATTTTTTATTGGAATATTTCTGCATAGTGCAGGCCAAGAATTTCTCAGGATTTTTGTTGCTTAAGTCTTGATTTAGATAATGTTTATGTTAATATTGAATATGTAAATGGCGCCTGTCGTCAAGCGGTTAAGACCTCGGATTGTGGTTCCGATATGCATGGGTTCGAATCCCATCAGGCGCCC
>CALVER010000046.1 GCA_944326625.1 Candidatus Gastranaerophilales bacterium
GACAAAATCTGATCATACTGAGCTTTTGCTATATAATCTTTTTTTACAAGCTCACTTGCACGTGCCAGCTGCTTTTCAGCATATTCAAGCTGTGCTTTTGTATTCGCAACATTTGCCTTTGCAATATTTGCTGTGTTTATGAATTCATTAGGCTCTATCTGAAACAAAACCTGACCTTGTTTCACGTAATCACCTTCTTTAAAGTAACTTTTCTGCAAATATCCGGAAATACGTGCAAGTACATTAACCTGATATTTGGAAGTTACGCGCCCCGGCGCCTGAAAACTTCTGATAATCTCTTCTTCGCCTATGGGCTCAACCTGAACACTGGGTGCAGGCTGCATTTTCATTCTTTTTGTACTTATATATTCACCGACAATACCCGAAATATACCTCAGGAAAATTGCCGCAACAACTACTATTAATACAATAATTATATTTTTTTTCATTGCTCTCCCCTGATAAAAATATGGTTTTGTAACAAATATCGTAACAAAAACAAATCAGGTTTGCAATAGTAATATTATCCAAAAATTAATGCAAGGTTTGTATAAAATTTAACATATCCGTCAGTGCTCTGCCGCGATGTGAGATCTGATTTTTTTCATCTTCGGACATTTCAGCCATTGTTTTGCCGCAATTTTCAACAACAAAAACAGGGTCGTATCCAAAACCATTTACACCCGATTGATGTTGTGCAATTTCTCCTTTGCATTCACCTTTTGAAACATGCAAAATCTCGCCGTTTTCATCCAAAAGTGTCATAACACATACAAATTTTGCGCTTCTGTCGGATACACCTTCAAGTTCTTTTAAAATTTTATTAATTTTTTCCTGCCGGGTTCCAGCATAACGTGCGGAATAAAGCCCCGGGGCGCCGTTTAAAGCGTCAACGCACAACCCTGAATCATCCGCAAGCGCCATTTTGTGTGATACTCTAACAGCTTCCTTTGCTTTTTTACAGGAATTTTCTTCAAAAGTCAAACCGTCCTCAACAGGATTAAAACCCGCTTCCGGCAAAATGAATTCTATACCGCTGCCTTGTGAAATTTCGTTTATCTCTCTTAATTTGTCCTTATTCCCCGTTGCAAAAACTATTTTCATTATTTACCGTACCGTCTTTGTCTGTGACCGAATTCAAAAATTGCTTTTGACAGCAATTCCTCGTCAAATTCCGGCCAAAATTCTTTCATTACTAAAAATTCCGAATACGCTATCTGCCACAAAAGATAGTTTGAAACCCTCATCTCGCCGCCTGTTCTGATTAACAAATCAGGATCCGGAATATTTTTTGTATAAAGTTCTTCGGAAATCAAATCTTCCGTAACCTCTTCCGATTTTACACCTTTTTCAATTATATGTTTAACAGCATTAACAATTTCATCACGAGAGCCGTAATTAAAAGCTATCTGCAGCCTTACGCCCGTATTATCTTTTGTATAATCCATTGCATCGTACAAAATTTTCTGTAATTTCGGATTCAATTTTGTCAAATCACCGATAAAATTAATTACAACACCGTTTTCATGAAGTTCTTTTAATTCATTTTTTATTGTATTTGCCAGAAGTTCCATTAAAAACGCGACTTCTTCGGGTTTCCTGTTCCAGTTTTCGGTAGAAAAGGCATACACGGTTAAATATTTTACCCCGAATTTATGGCATGCTTTAAGAGCCGCTTTCAAAGCATCAACGCCTTTTTTATGCCCCATTGCGGACGGTAGATTTCGTTCTTTTGCCCAGCGGCGGTTTCCGTCCATAATTATTGCTATATGCTGCAAATTCGTATTTTTAACTATATCTTCGGCTGTTAATTTTTCAATTTCAGTTATCATAATTCCTCACCCGAAAATTATAGCACAAAAAAACACCGCCGAAGCGGTGTTTTTAATTATTTATTTACACTTGTAAATCTGCCTTTTGCGTCTCTCGGACGTACATTTTCCGGATGTTTGTTAAACAAATTTTTAAATCCGTTCGTAACTTTTTCCCAGCCTTTTACAAAAAACTTTTTAACAGCAGTCCAGATTTTTTTAGCAACGCCGGCAATTTTATCATACAATTTGGCACCTTTTTCTTTTGCTGATTTAGCACCGTTTGAAACCGCGTCTTTTATGTTACCCATACCTTCTGCGGCTTTTGTATTAACGGAATTTAAAACTTCACCGAATTTTGTATCTTTCAAACCTTTGACAAATTTGCCGATATTTTTACGGTAAACAACACCTGCCGCAACCGCACCAGCTGCCAACAAGCCGCCTGTTACACCTAAAATAACTTTCTTAGTTTTTGAATTATCTTTTACCGGTACGCCGTAAACATCAGCAATCTGCTTTAATTGTGCTTTGTTAACGACAGCTGCACCCATATTGCCGTTTGTAACCGCGATTGAATATTTGTCTTTGCCTATTTTCTTGACATCAAAACCCGGAATTGCTACTATTGACATATTCGTCCTTTCAATATTTTTAATCTACATTGAAATTAAGACTCGTAAAAATTTTTTTTGCCATAAAAAATACATTTTGTTACATATATTAATAAAGGAGTACCTTTATGGGTACTCCTTTAACTCTCTTTCAAATAACGGATAAGCTTTTTGCCGTATTTTTTACGAACAACCTGAATATCCGCATTTTAAACAAATAAAACATCCTTCCGCCATTTGGATTTCGTTGCCGCATTCCGGACATTTTACCGTTTTAATTTCACCTGTCGGTTCTTCAGTCGTAGTGTCATCCTGAACTTGTTTCAGGATCTCATCTTCCGCTTTTTCTTCGGATTTTTTCTTATCATCCAAATTCATAGGCTGGAATTGACGTGAATTGTTTCTGTAAACCGTAATACCTTTGAGATTATTCTTATATGCAAGAATATATGCTTCTTCAATGTCTTTTCTTGTAGCATGTTCTTCAAAGTTTACGGTTTTTGAAACAGCGTTGTCTGTATGTAATTGGAACGCTGCCTGCATTTTTACATGCCAGTAAGGTGAAACGTCATGAGCGGTTACAAAAATATGTTTAACCTCATCAGATATTCCGTCAACATGTGCAATTGATCCGTCTTTTGCAATTTTCTTCATCAATTCTTCGGAATATAATCCGTGAGATACCATGTAATCCTTGAAAATCGGGTTAATTTCAAGCATTTCGGTACCGTCCATAATCAATCTTGAGAATACAAGACCGAATAACGGTTCAACACCGCCTGATGCACCTGCTATCATTGAAATTGTGCCTGTAGGCGCAATACATGTAGTGGTTGCATTTCTGATACCGTATTGTTTTATAAGTTCATCCATTTCTTTCCACTGATCATCGGAAACTTTTCCTGCGGATTTGCCTTTATATTTGTTATAAAGGTAATATTCGCTGTCATAAACACTGCCTTTAAAGTTATTAAATCTTCCGCGTTCTTTTGAAAGCTCAATAGATTCGCATTTTGATTCATAATCAATAAATTCCATAATCTGACCGGCGAGTTTGGTACCTTCTTCTGACGCGTAAGATATACCCATTTTCATAAGCATATCAGCCCAGCCCATAACGCCCAGACCGATTTTTCTGTTATTCTGAACCATTTCGGAAATTTGCGGAAGCGGATAATTGTTAACCGCAATTACGTTATCCAAAAATCTGATTGCAGTTCTTGTGGTTTCTGCCAATAAATCCCAGTCAACCTCAGCACCTGCGGATGTTTCTTTAACCATTCTGCCAAGGTTAATTGACCCGAGATTACAAGCTTCGTAAGCCAACAGAGGAACTTCACCGCAAGGGTTTGTTGATTCAATTTCGCCGATTAAAGGTGTCGGGTTATCGGAATTCATTTTGTCAATAAATACAATACCGGGTTCACCGTTTCTCCAGGCTCCGTCAACAATCATGTCAAAAACTTTTTTAGCGCTTAATCTGCCCACAACCTGATTGTTCTGCGGATTGATTAAGTCATAATCCGTGCCGTTAAGATATGCTTCCATAAATTTATCTGTTACGGCGACGGAAATATTAAAGTTATTCAACTTATTGTTATCGGATTTGCATTCAATAAAGTCCAAAATGTCAGGGTGATCAACTCTTAAGATACCCATATTTGCGCCGCGGCGTGTACCGCCCTGTTTAACGGCTTCGGTTGCAGCGTTAAAGACTTCCATAAAAGACACAGGGCCTGATGAAACACCCATTGTTGATCTTACAACGCTGTTTTTAGGTCTTAATCTTGAGAATGAAAAACCTGTGCCGCCGCCTGATTTATGAATTAGAGCTGTATTTTTAACCGTTTCAAAAATACCTTCCAAAGAATCCTCAACCGGCAATACAAAACAAGCAGCCAATTGCCCGAGTTCTCTTCCAGCGTTCATCAAGGTCGGTGAATTCGGCATAAAATAAAGATTTGTAATCGCTTTATAAAATCTTTCGGTAAGTTTATCAACATCGGATTGAGCTGCACCGAATTTGAAATCGCCTTCAGCAATAGTTCTTGCAACACGTCTGAACATATCAGCCGGTTTTTCCGTACAATTTCCGTCTTTATCGCGTTTAAGATATCTTCTCTCCAATACTTTTACCGCGTTTTCGGATAAACATACATCATCAATACACGTAGAATCTGCCACATTAACCTCCATAGTCTGTTATTTTAAAAGTAATTCTATCCCTTAAAAGCATGCCCGAAAGCATGATTGTTCTACAATTTTACATCAGTTTTAATTTACACGCAACAGCATGCCAAAACTGTAACACTATTTAATTATTCTAACCAAATATAATATTCTCTATAAATCAAAAGCCCCATATAGGGGCTTTTATTATATCTGAATAATTAATCGAAGGTGTTCCTAATCGGTTCATTTGGTAGATTTGGTAAATATTTTGTAGCACGAGCCATATATAAAACAATTTTATGCTATAATTAATCATCATTAAGGAGAAAAAATGCTTAGAGGACCGTTTTTAGACAGAAATTGGATGGGGCAAAACCCGGATTACAATTCATCAGATATAATTATGCTGGGACTTCCGTTTGACGGGACAGTATCATACCGCCCGGGTTCACGCTTTGCACCGGAGCAAATCAGACTTGCCAGCTGGGGGCTGGAAGAATATTCGCCAAATTTTGATAAACATCTTGAAGATGTAAATTTTCACGACGCCGGCGATTTGGAATTGCCGCTCGGAAATACTTATAAATCTTTAGATGTTATAGAACAAAACGTCGAAGATATTTATAAAGACGGCAAAAAAGTTTTCGGAATAGGCGGAGAACATCTGGTGACTTTGCCCGAAATTAAAGCTGTTTCAAAATTTTATAAAGACCTTGCGATAGTACATTTTGACGCACATACGGATTTGAGGAAAGAATATTTGGGCGAAGAAATGTCACATTCCGCCGTAATCCGCCACGCGTCCGAAATTGTCGGGCCGGAAAATATTAAACAAATTGGTATCCGCTCCGGTATGAAAGAAGAATTTGAATTTATGAAGCAGCACAATACACTTATTCACGAATTCAACGAACTCGACGCATTAAACGGCAAAAAAATCTTTGTAACAGTTGATTTAGATGTGCTGGATCCGTCGGTCATGCCAGGAACAGGCACACCTGAAAGCGGCGGAATGCAGTTTAACGAACTTATCGGCTGGTTTAAGTATCTGAAAAACTTTAACATAATCGGCGCAGATGTTGTTGAACTTGCGCCGGATTACGATGCATCGGGCGTATCAACCGCTGTCGCAACAAAAGTTATCAGAGAACTTTTGATGATAATGTAAATTTACAGAAAAATGTAGTGAAAATGTAGGTCGGATTTACTAATCCGACAAATATTTTTCTATAAGCCTGGTAAAGCTCTACCTAACTATAAATCATGAATACACGTCATTTTCCTCTTCAAAAATTTGTGGTATAATTTTAAAATAAAAGGGGAAAAATGGACGCACCGTTAGAAAGAATTAATTTTTTAAAAGACGAAATTAATAAAAGCAATTACAAATACTATGTCGAAGAAAACCCGTATTTAAGCGACTTTGAATACGACAAAATGTTTGCGGAATTAAAAGAGCTGGAGGAAAAATATCCGCTTTTAAAAACGCCTGACAGTCCGACGCAAAGGGTTGGTTCCGTCAGCGAAAAATTTTTCCCGCATACCCATAAATACCGACTCTATAGTCTGGATAATACTTACAATGAAGATGAGCTTAAAAAATGGTATGAGCGCGTTACAAAAGAATGCGGCGACAATATAGATCTTGTCTGCGAGCTTAAAATAGACGGGCTTGCAATTGCCTTGACTTACGAAAACGGAATTTTTGTACGCGGTGTAACCCGCGGCGACGGAGTTACGGGAGAAGATATAACCACAAACTTAAAAACCGTAAAAGCAATACCGCTTAAACTTTTTGAGCCGGTTGACGTTGAGGTCAGAGGCGAAATTTACATGCCTAAAACCTCCTTTGAAAAATTAAATGAAGAAAATCTTGCAAAAGGCGAAAAAATTTTCGCAAACCCAAGAAATGCCGCAAGCGGTTCAATCCGGCAATTAGACAGTACCATTACTGCAAAAAGGGATTTGTCAATTTTTGTTTACTCATCAGTATTTGAAAATGTTCCTAATCCGCCCCAAACTCACTATGACGGTATGATGTACCTGAAAAAACTCGGTTTTAAAATTAATCCGAATATAAGATTATGCAAAAATATTGACGGGGCAATTGAATACTGCAAAGAATGGGACACCAAACGAAAAGACTTAAACTACGCAACGGACGGTGTTGTTATAAAAGTAAACAGCCTGAATTGTCAGCAGGATTTGGGATTTACCTCCCGTGCGCCTAAATGGGCGACGGCATTCAAATTCCCGCCGGAAGAAGTTACGACAAAATTATTGGATATTGAATTGAATATAGGTAAAACCGGCGCTGTAACCCCTGTTGCAATACTTGAACCCGTTCCGCTGGCAGGAAGCACGGTCCAAAGAGCAAGTCTGCATAACTTTGACGAAATAAAACGGCTTGATGTAAGGATAGGCGACACTGTCTTGATTAAAAAAGCAGCGGAAATTATTCCGAAAGTAATAAAAGTTATGGACACCCCAGAGCACGAAAGCCTGCCGGTTTATATTCCGCCCGTAACATGTCCTGCATGCGGCTCACAGCTGGTTACAAGACCGGGAGAAGTTAATTTATACTGCGAAAGTAAAAATTGCTCCCAGCAGATTACCGCGAAAATTGAATTCTGGGTTTCAAAAGATGCCATGGATATTGAATTTATGGGGCCAGCAATAATCCAGCAGCTTTATGATAACAGGTTTATAAGCAATTCTGTTGACCTTTACAGGCTTACGATGCAGGATTTTATGCAGCTTGACGGGGTTAAGGAAAAATCCGCCTGCAATATGTACACCTCAATTCAGGAAAGCAAAACACGGCCTTTAAACAGACTTTTAACCGCTTTTGCCATAAGGCATGTCGGAAAAGAAACAGCCGAACTTATTGCGGAAAGATTTGCGACACTTGACGAAATTCAAAACGCCGATGTTATGACACTTTGCGAAATTGACGGAGTAGGCGACAAAATGGCGGAATCAATTTATGAATTTTTCCGCGATGAACATAATATTCACATGATAGAAGAATTGAAAAGTTTAGGAGTCAACCCCACATCAAAAGCACTGCCAAAATCCGACAAACTCAAAGGTATGACCTTCGTTTTGACAGGAACATTAGCGGACATGACAAGAGATGAAGCTTCTGATATAATAAAAAAACTCGGAGGGAAAACCTCTTCTTCCGTATCTAAAAAAACAACCTATGTGCTTGCCGGAGAAAACCCGGGGTCAAAATTAGACAAAGCACAAAATTTAGGTGTTATAATATTGACGGAAGATGAATTTCTTGAAATGATAAAGGAAGATTTATGAGAAGGAATGCAAAAATAATACAAATAAACGGATTTAGAGGTCTTTTAACGGCATTATTTATAATAACCTGCCTCGGCGCGGGGTTTATAGCTTTTCCGGGATTTGTTGCGATGAGTATCTGGAATTATTTTGCCGGTAGTAATGTGCCTCAAATTAACTTATATCAAGGAATTTTGTTGTGGGCAATTATATTTTTAACTTATTTTATTGCAACAAAACAAAGAGTCGCAGTCTCATTTGCAACACCTAAAGAGTTGAATGAAGAAGAACTAAAAACTCTTATGGAACGCGTTAAAATGCAATCACAAGCAAGAATGATTAACAAAATGATACTCAAAAACCTTGAAGAAAACGAAAAAATTCCACAGGACGCATCCGATAATGAAATAAATAAGGAGACAAAATTATGAAAAAGATTTTATTAGGGGCATTACTGGTAGTGCTTTTGGCAGCACCGGCTGTTTTTGCGGAAGCAGAACGCGGATTTGTAAGCGCAACTGCCACAGCTAACAAAGAACTTGCACCTGACACCGTTGAAATTTCAATCGCTGTCGTAACTTACGACAACAAATCAATGCAAAAGGCAACATTAGAGAATAAACAGCTTTCCGACAAATTGTATAATGCAATGAAAAGTTTGATAACACCCGCAAACGGCGACTGGGTTAAAACATCGGATTACAGCGCACAGCCTGTTTATGTATACACAAATAACAAAAGAAATTTTGACAAATACGAAGTTTCCAACAGAATTATTGTTCACACCAAATCAATTGACAAAGCCGGCGACATAATTGATCAAGCAATAACTCTGGGCGCGACAAATATTGATAACCTGAATTTCACAATATCTTCATACGAAAAACAATGCGACGGTCTGCTCAGCGAGGCTACCCAAAAAACACGCGCAAGAGCGGAACTTCTTGCAAAAGCCGCCGGAACTGTTATTACAGGGACAAAATCAATCTCCGCAAGCTGCAACACAACAGGCGTATCTCAACGGATTATGTATAATATGATGGCAAAATCCGCGATGGCAGATTCAGAAGCCGCTATGGGAAGCTCAACACCTATTGCAACAGGTGTCATCAAAATTTACGCTAATGTAAACGCAAGTTATTTTGTAAAATAATATATAATTCTAAAAAAAGGCCGGAACAAAGTTCCGGTCTTTTTCTATTCAACAGGATCCCCGATATTATACGGTGTGTATTCAATTTTATTATATAAAAGGGCGTTGTTTATAAACTCACTAACGTTTAACTTGCCGTCATCATCAACTGTATAACGATAAACATCCGCGCCAAACTGATTAGGTTTGTCAATATTATTCACATCAAGATAAATATTTGCGCAGGTATGCGAAAGTACTTGAACACGGTCTATTTCAATACCGTTTTCATCTCTGACAATCTGTTCGACCATACGCGGGCATTGTGAATTTTGAGCCACCCTAAATATTATACCGTTCGGCAAGTATATTCTTCCTGAAGTACCCATTCCGTCAGGAGATGCATATACCCCGTCAATTTTATATGACGGGGTATTGCTTTTAAGCGCATAATATTTACAATATTTTTCGGTTGTATCGTTGGCAGTGCAGACTTTTGCTTTTCTTAACACAGTTGCAAGTTCTGATGCAA
>CALVER010000047.1 GCA_944326625.1 Candidatus Gastranaerophilales bacterium
CCAAACGCTGTACAAGGCGGAACCGAAATTGATGAAGAAACAGGTGAAATAACCTTTGATGAAAATATGATAAAAAATGCTGATACGTTTCTGGATATAATCGCTCCGTATTTAAAAGTGATATCACAATGCAAGGGGAATGACCAGAGCTGTCCGAAACATGAAAAAACTTATACCTTAAACGGGGCAGAAAGGATAACTGATTATAAACATTTTTCATATTCCACGCTGGCTAACGGTGTAATAATAAGAACAGGATCTATAAAAATACCCTGCGATACACTTTCTTGCGGTGATTTTTCTGTTGACATAAACGGTTTTACAGGACCCAACACAAATGGTAAAGATATTTTCTATTTTTATATAAATAGTGACGGCATTGTACCTATCGGTAAAAATGATGATCGCGCAAGACCGTTTGAAGATTATTGCAATATGGATGCCGATAATGAATATAACGGCTATGGATGCGCTGCCTGGGTGATTTATAACAAGAATATGGATTACCTGCATTGCAACGACTTGAGCTGGGACGGCAAACATAAATGCAGTGAATAATTTGTTGGTCGGGTTAGATGTTTTTTATCTGACCCGACGCACCTTCATAAAATTTTCATAGTAAAATAATTTTATGGTCAAAAGCGCATATATCCATATACCTTTTTGCAAATCAAAATGCAAATACTGTTCTTTTATATCATTTCCTAAACTTGAATTAAAAGAACAGTATCTTGATGCGCTTATAAAAGAAATTAAATATTATTACAAAAGCGAAACACTTGATACAATCTACTTTGGCGGAGGAACGCCGTCACTTTTGACACCGGAAGAATTCAAAATACTGCTCAATTTATTTAATTATAAAGACGAAACCGAAATCACGGCAGAACTTAACCCTGACGGGCTTACCCGGAATTATCTTAAAGAATTAAAATCAATAGGCATTAACCGTATAAGTCTCGGCTGCCAGACTTTTAACGATAATATTCTTCAACTAATCGGCCGCCGCCATAACTCACAACAAGTTGAAGATGCCGTAAAATTTGCAAAAAATGCAGGTTTTGACAATATAAGCCTTGATTTTATCTACGGATTGCCTAATCAAACAACGGAGATGTTCGCCGCCGATCTTAAACACGCAATCTCACTCGATGTGCAGCACATATCACTTTACGGTTTAAAAATTGATGAAGGATGTTATTTTTACGCACACATGCCGGAGAACCTTCCGGATGAAGACATTCAAGCCGAAATGTATTTAAAGGCCATTGAAATTTTGAAAAATTTTAATCACTACGAAATAAGCAATTTCGGCAAACCGTCAAGACACAACTTAAATTACTGGAATAACAATGATTACTACGGTTTTGGAGCGGCTGCCCACGGCTACACAGGCAGCATCCGATATTCAAATACTGAAAAACTTGAAGAATATATTCAAAATCCCCAAAAACACTTTCTTGAACACACACTTACCAAACAAGAGCAGCTTGAAGAAGAAATTTTCCTCGCATTCAGAAAAACGGACGGAATTGATATTCCTCATATAGAGCACAAATTTAATATAAATTTTGACAAAAAATACTCAAAAATTCTCAAAAAATATTCGGATTTCCTTGAAAAAACGCCTCATGGCTGCAGATTTAATACTAAAGGAATTCTGATAAGTAATACAATACTCTGCGAATTTTTGCAATAAAAAAGACCCCCTGAGGGGTCTTTTTTAAATTTATCACAAGGCTTAAGCAACAGCTTCAGCGCCTTCTTCAACTTTTTCGGCAGCTTTTTTAGCAACGCCGGGGAGTTTCTGCCAAACTTTAGTGTCAACCCAGTCACCTGCTTTTGCAAGATAATGACCGACTTTTTTCATAAATTTAGCTTCTTTCAAAGCAGTTTCGTCAAGCACTTTTAAACCGCCTTTTTTAACACCTAACAACAATGCGCCGCCTACTACTATTGCAGCTGCAACAACACCTGCCAAAGCTTTTAAGAATTTGTTCTTTTTCTTAGGTGCTTCTTCAGGTTTCGGAGCCTGAACTTCGGGTTTTGTGAATTTACCGGGTGCATTAATACGATCTTGTGCGGAAACCGGTGCACTACCTTTGAAATTGACAGCAGATACAGAACTTATCATGAGAAAACCTCCTATTATTACACACACATTTTATCAAATTCTTACACCATATAAACCCTCTGATATCATGATTTTGACCGAAATAAAAAACTTTTTCAATAATTGTTACAAAAGTTTACAAAATTTTTGGAATATTTTAAATGCCCGTGTCATCTTATAAATTAGAGAGGGAAAATTATGGAACCATTAATTTATATAGAAGAAAAAGACAAAAATGCATCAGCAAAACTTGCAAGAGGATTTGCAATCGAGGATACTCTTAAACGAGCTTATATCAATGCTCTGGCAAGTGAACTTGCAATGAAATATCTTGCACAGGAAGGAATTAACGTTACCAATATTTACAACCTGCATAATATCCACAAAATCAGAGAAGAATTTGATATTGCTGATGTAATGCTTCCTAATATTCATATAGACGTAAGAATGGTTTATGATGAAAATTGTATTTTCATTCCTAAAGCGCATTTTGAATACGGGCTGACTCCTGATATTTACCTTGTTTTTCTGATGCCTCAAAATGAAGATTACGTCAAATTTTTAGGCTTTTTTGAACCCAAATTAATTAATAAAAACAATCAAAATGATAAATATTATTTTATTGAAAAAGAAAAGTTGTCACACCCCTCCGATTTAAAAGCATACGTTGAAAACTTTAACGGCAACACAACAGAAGCGCTTTCGGACGAAGAATTAGCTAACGGACAAACGCTTGCTCTCCGCCTGATTGATCATGACATAACAGACGATGACAAACGTAATCTTATCAAAATGCTTTTGAAAAGTTCTGCATTACGTGAAGATTTAATTGAATTTGACAATTTTGAATTTGTATCATATCACGTCGCAACAAATGAAGACTTGACAAAACTATCTGAATTCTCAACTTACAGCGAGCCTGTTGAACAACCGGCTGCGGATGAATTTGATATATTTGAACAGCCTGACGGTTTTGAAACTGCTGACGATTTGATTAGTGAAGCAAATAATTTGAATGACAATTTAGGCGACGATTTATTAAATGATTTTGATTTGTCATTTGAGGAACCCGTCATTGTTGAAACTCAAGAAGAAACACCGGCAGAAGAAGAATTTCCGCAGGAAGAAACAAATGAAGTTAATTTATCTAATGACGAATTAGAGACGACAGACACTTTAGATACTGAGGATATTTCGACGGATATTTCCGAACTTCCGGCAACAGACACGGAAGAAACCGCGATGGATTTGCCTGAAGAGTCACTTGATATTGACACCGAAAGTTTACCGGATGTTCAAGAAGCCGATGAAACCCTGACAATAGATGACATTCCGGATTTGGCAAATGATGAACAGCAGAATCTGACGGACAATCAGGAAATTGGTGAAACCCTTGAAATTGATAATATTCCCAATTTAGAAAACGATGAAGAGTTAAATTTACCGGAGGATTTACCTGCTGGTCAAGATTTGCAGGATGATATTCTACAGGATGTGCCTGAAGGCATGCCTGCTGAAGAAATCAACGAAAATCCGCAAGTAACTATGGAAGATTTACCTGACGTTTCAAATATTACAGAAAACTCCGATGTTGAAAAAATACATTTGAGTGAATTTAACGATTTGCCGTTCGACACATCCGATAAAGAAGAAACATCCGAAGCAGAACCCGTTGAATTGGAAGAATTAAATAACCTTTCTGTTGATGACTCTGCAATTGATGATAACGTCGTGAACGATTCAGATTCCGAAACAACAAATGAAACGGAATTAGTAAACTTTGATACTCTTGAAATTAATGAAGAACCTGCAGAAGAAACCGATTTTGAAGATACTGAAATAACCTCTTTTGAGGATATGGAACACGCAGAAGAACCGTCAATTGATGAAGATGAAACACCTATCACGCCCGAATCATTTGAGGAGCTTGAATTGCCGGAAATCCATACCGAAATAGAAGACGAGCCTGCAGAAACTTCTTCTGCAATGTCCTTTGACGAATTTGAACCTGCAGAAGAAACCCGACAGGAAAATGAAACCGATGAAGACAGGTCAACAGCACCTTTCATTGAATTAGATACCATTTACAGCGAAATTCCTGATGAAGATTCTGATGAAGATTCGGATATAGATCTTGAGACGAATTCAGAACAACTTCCTGCAGACGACATATCCGAGGATAATTCGGAAATATCTGAAAATATTAATACCGGTCATGATGACTTTTTAGAGTCTCTTGCCTCTGAAACACCTCAAGAAGAAACAACCGAAATTAAAGATGTTGTATCTTATGAAAATTCCACCGCAATTAATAACCAAAATAATACACCGGGTGAAATTATCATTGACATAAACCAGCCGGCTGATCCGTCACAAAACAGCGATGATGAGCTTGAAAAACTTGAAGTTCTTTATAATGAAAAAAATGATATAACCAACGAAGACGACAATCTGAACTTAAAAACAGCCATACCCGAAAAAGGGAAAAAAGCCATTGCTATTGCGAGTGTTGCAGTAGCGGCTCTTGCAGCACTTTTAATCTTTGCATCAATGAACAAATCTTCCGAGCAAGTTGCAGAACAAAATAATACAAGTGTACTTGAAAAGAATTTACCGGAACTTGATGAACAGGCACTTCCTGAAGATGCAGCTGTTTTACCGGCACAGACCAAGCCTAATCTTGAAGAAACAGCCAAAAATGCAGCCCAAAATGTTAATAAACAAAATGCACCTGTTTTGGAAGAGCCTTATCTTGATGTCAAGAAACTTTCTTGGGCAGTGCCTGATTACGTTTCTTACAATGATCAATTCAGAAAATACCTCCAGACCGCGGGCAAAAGTCTGAAGTTGTCATTGTCCAGTGATCTGCTTCTCGCAACGGAATATGCATATTCCGATCAAATTCAGGTTAATGTTGTTTTATCTAAAGAAGGATCTATACAGAATGCAAATATCCTCCAGTCAAGCGGTTCAACCCAAATTGATGATATAGTGTTACGAACTGTAAATGATACTTTAAAAGTCCTCAAAGCCCCTGCTGGTGTGATTGTTGGGGATAATATACAGTTGACACTTAAAATATATCTATAAATATGCTATAATACTTGTGAAGGAAACTTTACAGTGGATTTGGCACAGGATAAACTAGATTTAATAGAAAAAATAATAAGAAATGACCGCAAGTTTTCAAATAATGAAGACTTATTTGATGATTTTTTCAATGAAACCTGCAAACGTTCATTGGGAATTGTAAATATTGTTACCTCTGATGCTGCACTGGAAGCTTATTTAAAAAAAATTGCAACAACATCAATTCTGAATGTATTAAAAGATTCAGGCAGATTAAGAAGAACAAAATCCGGCTTTACGCCAACCGGAGAAGTTGCCGTTGACACAACAATATCAAACAAATTTGAAGGGATTGAAGTGTCATACAACAACTTTGATGTTGCGATTTCACCGGAAGAAATAGCAATCCAAAAAGATACAGTTAAACAAATTGCAGACTTAATTTGCAAACTCGATGACGAAGATCCTAATAAACAGTATTTACAAATTTATAAATTGCGCTATGATAATGGAATGACACAGAAAGAAATTTCTGAAGAATTAGGTTTATCCCAGTCAGAAGTTTCAAAACGATTATTTAAACTGATGAAAAAAGTTAAAGAATCGTTTAATTAGGTAGAAATATGAGATGTCCAGTATGCAAAAAAATAATTCCGGACAATACGCTGAAATGTCCGTATTGTAAAACCAGAACCGGTTTATTATGCAAAAATTGCAACACCGTAAACTCAATTTTTGACTTAAAATGCAAAAAATGCGGAAAAGAAATCCTAAAAATTTGTCCGCATTGCAGCAGTGTGAACTTTCCTAATGCCGATAAATGCAGAAAATGCGGCATGCCGTTTGAATACGCTGAAGAACCGGTAAAAGTCGATACCCTTGAATACAGACCCAATTTAATTTCGCAAAAAAATGCCGTAACTGTTTTAACTCAAGGGATTTTATCAGACGATAAAAAAATATTCTCTTTAAGCGGCGAAAAAGGTATAGGCAAAAGCTATGTTTTAAAAGAAACAGTTAAAAAACTTCAGGATCACAATTTTATCTGGATGTTCGGCAAATGCACACCGCTTACGCAACTTACACCGGGCGGCATGATTCAGGATATGATTTTGAATTTGTATAACCTGCCGAATTTTTGCATTAATACCCCCGATTTTAAAAAAGACGCTACACGTTTTTTCCAGAATGAATTTCCTGAAATGACAGGATTTGAAGTAAATAACTTTATAAACTTCCTGTATTCCACTCAGTACGGAAACTTTGAAGATTTGCTCATCAATAAAAAGAAAACTTTTAATATTTTATACAAAGTCTTTGATAAAATTTCTCAAATCAGCGAATTTATACTTATTGCTGACAACTTTGATTTTATCGACGGATTTTCATTTGAATTTTTGAACAATTTATTAAAGCGCGAAAACCTCAATATGCGCTTTATTATGATGTATAACGATGCAAAGCCTTCTAAAGGATATTTCTATCTACAGGACGACAGTATTTATCTGGATATAGGAATTGCACCGCTGAATAATGATGAAATGAATGAATTTTGCAAAGCGTATGAAGATGCATTTTCATACACCAATGAATTTGAAAGACAGGAAATAATAACAAAAAGCAAAGGTCATCCCGCATTTCTGGAACAGGCTTTGAGCTATTGTTTTGACTGCCAGATAGGCGACAAATCCTTCAAATTACCGGATACATTCACAGAACTTATAAAAGAAAGATTGAAAAATTTAAACGAAGTCAATCCTGTTGCATACAAAACTCTTGTCGGGGCCTCTGTTCTCGGGGATAAGATTAATCTTGCGCTATTAAAAGAAATTTTCGGATTTGACGAAAAGGAATTTACCGGAATTATTGATTACCTGAGAGAAATGCATTTTATAGAACCTGTAAATGAAATTTTTTACGAGTTCAAAAACCTGCTGCTTTGGGAAACCATACTCACAAGTTCAAAACACGATAAAGATTTTATTGCGATAAATACAAAAATAGCCAACTCTATCCAAAACTTTATAATGAATTCAAACGCAATTTTGGGGATTATTGCCCAAAATCTAAAACAAACTCCGCTTGCGCTTGACATCTGGACAAAAAATACAAGGCTCGCCGCTTACATAGGCGATACAAACCTTTATGTAATTTCGCAAAAACAGTGCCTTGCTCTCATCAATGAGCTTGATGAAAGTGAAACTATCAAAACAAGATACAATATTTCGGAACGTCTCGGTAAAATTTTATCCGACTATAATCCCAAAGAAGCGCTTGAATTTCTGCCCGATGCAATAGCAAACGCAAAAGCCGTCGGCAACAGCCCCAAAGAAATTGAACTTCTGGGATATCTTTCATACTGCTGCTTAAGAACAGGAAACTATTACGGCAATGTGGAATGCGTTGATAATGTTCTGATAAAAGTCCCTGCCGAACACAAACTTGAAACTGCGCTTTTGAAAGCATCAAAACTTGAAGCACTTTTAAATATCGGCAACTGCGGTGAAGTTATTAATACAATTGATAACGATATAATGCCGATTCTGGATGAATTTTTAGCAAAAGAACCAAAATCAAAAATTCCATACGATTTTGTGTACGAAACATGGCTAAAAGCCTATTTATTACTTGCAAATGCACTTGTTATGCAGGGTAATGACCGTTCTTTTGAAATTCTGACAATTATATTTGATATAATCGAAAGGAATCATATTCATGATGATTTATTTATTTGCAAAAGTAAACTGACCCTTGCATTTGCGAATACTATGAAAGGTGATTTTTACACCTCTGAAACGATTCTTGAAGATGTCTTGAAAATATATAAAACAAATACAATGGACAACGAGACAATCCTCAGGTGGAATTTAATAGAAATATTAAATAATTTCTTCCGTGAAAGGTATGACGGTCTGCAGGAAGATTTATTCCAGGTAGTAACGTTTGCAAACAACTGCGGAGATAATTTTACCAAAAATGTGCTGAAAACCTTGCTAGGAAAAATTTTCAAAGATCACGAACAAGCAAAACAGGCGCTTGACATTTATAATGACCAGATAACCTATTTTGCCAAAGAAAAAATGGCACTCGGGGCGCTTTTGACATGGTATTTGATAGCGGAAGCCACTCTTGATGTTGAAGGCCCGCATGCCGCAATCGAAATCGCTTCTCAGGCGCTTGACGTTGCACAAAACCCAAAAATCAACAATTATTTCTTTATAATCCTTTTGAAAATGCTTATCGTAAAAGCAAGCATTGTAATTTCGGATTACGAAACCGCAAAAATCCAGATAGAAAATGCGATTATTCTGGCAAGCAAATTCAATATGAAAGATATTTTATCCAGACTATATCTGCTGTATGGCAAATATTTTCAGGAACTCGGACTTTTAAAAACCGATAAACAATCCGAATACTTAAAAGGCGCCGGCAAAATGTACGAAAAAGCAACAACAATTGTCAAACAAACAAAAAATAACTGTGTCTACATTGAAATTGAAAAATCTAAAAATGTGCTTAAATCATTTTGCCAGCTGAATAGTATCAGTATTTAGCTACGTTAATTAAACGCTTCATCATACATTTGCTGAAAAGTTTTGCCGCCTTCTTCAAGTGCATAATATGCACCTTGCAATTTACTTATTCCGTTTTTATTATTACCCTGTAATTCTACTCCGAAAATGTCATATCCCCATTTATTTGGACCTTTGTGTCCGTTTATGTCAAATACATACAGCGGAATACCACCTAAATAAGCATAATATTCTATAATATATGTTCCGTCTGCTAAAACAAACACAGGATAATTATTCTTTACAGATGAATCAGAAAATATCCCGTTAGGGTCATATTCTTTGTCCGGATTTTGTTCTGATTGTACAATATTAGCTCCCCTGAAATCTTCAGGTAAGCAACCCTGTTCATAGGCATGATCTTTACAAATTTTGGTTGTTTTTAAAGTGTTCAAAAACAATTCCTCATGAAAAACTGAACAATCAGAATACATGCCGTTAAAATCGGCAGGAAGATTTTCTCCTGTTTCCTTACAATAATAAGTTCCAGTTTTGCAATTCCCGTATTGATTTTTATCATCTTCATCACAGGTAGCGGTACATTTACCCGTATATGGATTTGTGCCATCCCAGTAATAACATCTTAAAGGGCGACCTTCCTTTGTCTGAGTTCCTATTACTGCCTGCCAGAATGTGCTGTAGAATTTTTTAAATTGATTTTTTAATACTGCCTGCTGGATGTTATGCGAAATAGTTGGTATCGTCATCGCCGCCACCACCCCGATTATGCCAAGGGT
>CALVER010000048.1 GCA_944326625.1 Candidatus Gastranaerophilales bacterium
ATAATCGGTGTTGTAGCGGCAATGACTATACCGACATTGATTGCGGATTACCGTGCAAAGGCTTTGGAATCCGGATTTAAAAAATCTTATTCTCTGCTTATGCAGTCGTTAATAAATGTTCAAAATGAATACTGGGGAGGTTTTGGCCCTGGTGACAGTACCTACCAAACAGAATTTTATAAGGCATTATGGAAAAGTTATAAAATTGAAACGCATAATAGCGCACAAACATCAGAACAGTTGTTAAATTATCGTGATAAAAAAAAGAATTTTCTTGTAAAGGATTACGCAGGAAATGTTATGGAATTATCACCACAATGTCCGCAGTTACCAACTCATATTTTAGCTGACGGCAGTGCCGTGGGAGGGGTATATAATTGCTATGCTAATTGGCTTATGTTTGATGTAAACGGAGCAGGCGGGCCGAATGCGCTCGGACATGATATTTTTTATTTCGGTTTTGACAGTAATACAAGAAAATTGTTGCCGTTAGGTGAAAAAGCATACAGCTATTGGAATTTTGCAAATCATGATTTGTATTGTTCAAAAAATTCAACAGACGGTTACAACGGTGTAGGATGCACCTACTGGGCACTAAGAGATATTTGTCCGGATGATGAGACAAAAGGCTACTGGGAATGTCTGCCTTAGAATATTTTATACGGATTTAAGATATTATTAGGGTCAAAGACTTTTTTAATTTCGCGCATGTAATTCAAAGCTGTTGAATTCACAACTTTTGAAATATGTGCGCGTTTTTCTCTCCCTATTCCGTGTTCACCCGAAATTGTGCCGCCTAATTTAACTGTCAAATCGTAAATTTCGCTTTTTGCAAGTTTGTAATTTTTGTATTCTTCTTTATCATTGAAGTCCAGTGGAATTTGCGGATGTACGCTGCCGTCGCCGACATGTCCAACCATGCAGACCGTTAATTTATATTTATCGCAAATTTCACGGATGCCTTTTACAAGTTGCGGGAGATTTTCTCTCGGAACTATAACATCATCGGTTGTTATATTGGGTTTTAATTTTGCACATGCTCCCATTGAGGATCTTCGTGCCTGCCAGATTTTTCGTGCTTCTTCTTCAGTTGATGAATACTGTATGGCAGAGGCGTTTGAATGCCTCAAAACTCCGGTTATGGTCTCTTTTTGTTCTTCAATTGAACTTTTGTATCCGTCTATTTCGATTATTAAAGCTGCTTCTTTATCGGTTAAAAGTCCGACCGGATAGAATTTTTCAACTGTTTGGATTGCATTTTTATCCATAAAATCAATTGTAGCCGGCGAGATTTGCTGCTCTATTACCGAAGTAACGGCATTCGTGGCGTCAGTCAGTTTGTCAAAATACGCCATTATAACTTTTGAACATTGGGGTTTGGGGATAAGTTTCAAAGTCGCTTCAACAACAATGCCAAGCGTGCCTTCCGAACCTATAAAGAGACTGCCTAAATTATAACCCGTGGCATTTTTTATTGTATTTGTCCCCGTTCTTAATAATTCGCCTTGAGCGGTTACAACGAGCATGTCTATTATGTAATCTTTTGTAGAACCGTATTTGAAAGTTCTTGCGCCTGCGGAATTTTGTGCAATGCTTCCTCCTATTGTTGATACAGCTAAATTAGAAGGATCCGGAGGATAGAAAAGCCCGAGTTTTTCAACTTCATTTTGCAAAACTCCTACAATAACGCCGGGCTGAACGCGTGCGGTCATGTTTTCACGATTAATTTCAAGGATTTTATTCATTTTTGAAAAATTTAAAATTATTCCGCCGTGTTCCGCGACACATGCCCCGACGGTATTCGTTCCTGCGCCTCTGCAAATTACGGGTAATTTATATTTGTTTGCGATTTTTACAATTTTTTGTACCTGTTCAATATTTTCCGCAAAAACAACCGCATCCGGAAGATGAGTGTTTCCGGGAGAATTTGAGGCATCCTGTGAATACGCGTATCTTTCTTCCGGCTCATGCAAAACATTTTCCGATGTTAATGCTTTTTCTAAATCTGATATTGCTTTATTCATCAACATAGCTTGCCAGCTTTTCTATTGTGTTGCTTAATTTTGTCAGTTGTTTATCTATTTTATCAACTTTTTTGGTTAATTTTGTGTCATCAATATCATCCAACGCAGAAATAATTTTTTCAAGTTTCATCTCTAACCTGTCCATTCTTTCCTGCTGTTCTTCAAATTTGTCATTTAAGCTGTTCAACATATCGGAATGCTCGGGCATTTTATTTTGGAGCTTTTCAATGATATATTTAACTTCATTAACTGTATTTTCTTGTTCGCAAAGGCTTTCGATTTTTTCGCTTGTTGTGTCAATCCATTCACCCATATACATAAGTGCCTGACGCATAACCTTATCGGAGTTTGCAGAACCTGTTACGACAGCCGCTACATTATCAAGTTTTTCCTCAATGCGTTCGGTTATTTCTTTATTGTCAAGATAGTTTATTCTTTCTTCAAGTTTATAAACTATATTGCTAAAGTCATTTAAACCGTTATTCAGGGCGTTATATGATTCGTCGGATGTAAGCAGCAATTTGTTTGTGCGTGAGCTGATGCTTAAAATATCGTCTGAAAGTCTTTCAAAATCGGTTTTTAAATCGGAAATTTGTTCCTGAGTTAAAGAATTTTGTAAATCTTCGACAGAGGTTACAATTTTGTGAATATTATCGGATATATCTGAAATATCTTCCCTTGATGCGGTTGAAGAAAGTTCATTAATTACAAGTCTGAGCTTTGCAATATCAGATTCAACATCCTGCAAAGTGTATGTGTAACCGTCATCGCTGTTGGAAATTTGCTTAAGCTGTTGTTTTACTTCAATCAAGTTCTGGTTAATTTCATCGGTTTTTTCTTCGACAAAATCTTTAATATCTTCGGATTCTTCAATGAAAGATATTTGTTCAAATACATTTAATACAGTTGAAATGATATTTTCACGCATATCTTTCAAGTCTGTATTTTCAATTGTGTTAATTTTATTTATTAAATCTTGAAGCTGATTTTCTATAACGTTTACTTTTTCGGTGTTTTGTGAATTTTCCAGCAGATTTTTCTGAGATGAAATCAATTCCTTTATCTCATAAATTTCATCCTGCATTGCATCGGTGTCAGACATTGCAAGAATGTCTATTTTTTGGTTTAAAACATCAAGCAGACCGGAAATTTTTGTACTATTCTGCGAATATTCGTCGGTTTTGCCCAAAATTTCATTCGTTTTGTTTAAAATTTCAACGGATTTGTCCTGTTCTGTAAATATTTTGGCAATTCTGTCAGGTATATCGGTTTTTAAATTATCAATAGCCCAGCTTATCTCGTCATTATTCATAGCCACTGATAAGAGAGTTTTCATATCTTCGGCATTAGAGTTAATTTTGTCGCTGATTGATTGTTTTACTTCGTCAGCGGCGGATGTGAGCTCATTTTTTAAGTCATTTATTGACAGTTGTTTGTCAAGTTTTGCATTAAGTTTTGCATCCAAAATATTAACAGACGCAATTAATTTGTCGCCAAAATTTAATTTTGCATTGTAGGCTTCAAATATTTCGTTTAAATTGTCTTTAATTTCTTTAACTGCGTTTGAAATTTCAGTATTTTGACGGTCAGCATTTTCATCAAGTTTTGAACTTATATTATCTTCAACAGACTCAATAGTGTCTTTCAAAGGTTTAAGCGCATCCATAACGGCATCTGCTTTTGAGTTAAGGACATCAGTTATGTCAGTATTAATCAAATTGATTTCTTGTTTTACTGCAGTAATTTTTTCTTTGATTTCTTTTAGCGGAGTTTCAAGATCAACCGGCGGTTCTTCCTCTTGTTCATTTTTTTTGAACTGTTCTTTTAGATCTTCAATGAATTTTATAAGATTATTTATTTGAATTTCAACAAGTTCGCTGTTTTTTGAAAGTTCCTGATGAACTCCTGCCTGTACGGAATCCTGCAGGGTGGTAATTGTAACACCGATTTCGCCAAGTTCTGACGATATCATGTTGACAATTTTTGAATCGCGGGCTTCCTGACCGTAATTCCAGTCAGTGAATTCTTTGGAAATTTGTTCAATTTCGGCTTTTAGATCTGTTATTTCAGAAACCGAATTACCGATTTTAATTTCCGTCTCGCCGGAAATCGTTTGAATTTTATCAATAAATTCACTGAGCTTTTCCTGGAGATTTACAAATTTTTCATCATGTGCGGAAGAATTTTCCTGAATAATATCTCTCAAAGCAAGCAATTTTTCCGTCAAATTCGTTTCATTTGAATTTTGAGAAGATACTATTGTTTCGCGCAAAAAGTCTATGTTATTATGCAAGCTTGTAAACTTTTCGCTGTCATCGGCGGATAATTTTTCAGTGATTTCGTTTTTCAAATTCTTAACGTCGAGGTTTGTTTCAGTCAGATTATCTTTAATTTCCAGTAGTTTTTCTTCTAATTCATCGTTTGTAAGATTATCAATTTTTGATGAAATTTCATCAATTTTTCCTGTGATTGTCTCGGCATTATTTAATGCAGTATCTTGAATATTTTGAACAGATGCGGAAATTTTTTCAAAGTTTGAATTTATCTCTGCAGCATCCATTTTTTCTTTTAAGTCTTCATTATCTTTTGATAATTTGTCAAAAACATCAGACTGCATTTGTTTAAGACTTTCCGCAGCATCATAGAAA
Source organism: Candidatus Gastranaerophilales bacterium (assembly GCA_944326625.1). Classification (GTDB taxonomy): domain Bacteria; phylum Cyanobacteriota; class Vampirovibrionia; order Gastranaerophilales; family Gastranaerophilaceae; genus SIG32. Next base: position 4,673 of record CALVER010000048.1, read on the forward strand.
TTTTCGCCAAGAGCACTGATTTTGCTTTCAATATTTTCAAGCGGAATATTTTCAATTCGCACGGAAATGTTGTCAAGTCCTGAAATAATTGTCTGTGCATTATTAAAAGCTGTGTTTTTAACATCCTGAATTGAAGTTGTTATATTGTCAAATTTTCTTTCAAAATCATATCCGGAAAGCTTTTCGTCAAGATTTTCATTGTCTTTTGATAATTTATCAAACACTTCTGCCTGCATATTTTTTATACTTTCGGAAGAGTCATAAAAGTTTTCGCTTAAGGCATTAATCTTGTCCTCAATATCTTTTGTGGAAAGTTCGTTTATTTTTGACGAAATATTATCTATTTCCCCGCTTAAATGCTGCACATTATCGGATACGCTTATCCTTAACCCTTCAAGAGCATTTGCAATCGTATCAATATTTCGATGTATGTCAAGATTTTCAACTTCCGTAATCAATTTGTGCAATACATCTTTATTAATGTTTAAGTTTTCATTAAGGCTTACGGAATTATCAATAATTTTTTGGATAAAATCCGCCAAATCGTGCCTGAAACCTGTAAAATCATTTTCCGTTACAACTGCCGAAAGTACGGAATCAAGTTTGTCCAGCTGTTCTCTTATCATTGCGGCAGTTGATTCATTTGTGGATTTCAGATTTTCTCTCAATGCATCTAAAATCGTTGAAAATTCGTGAATTCCCTGATAAAGATCCGCCACATCATTTTGCTGCGGAAGCTGGCTGATTTGTTCGCTTATTGAAACTGTTTTGCCGGAAATTTGTTCAAGTTCGGTTCTTGTAGGCATTTCATCAAGTTTATTTGATATATCAAGTGTTTTTATCAAAACATTCTCAATATCTGATTTTTCCGCAACAGGCGAAAATTTTTCAATAATTTCATTGTTTTGTGCAATAATATTTTCAAATTCGCTTTTTGCGGAAATTTCGTCAAATTTTTCCTGAAGATTTTGAACGGTTTTATCAGTTATTTGCTCTAAATCGGCTTTTTGCGGCAAAAGTGATATTTGATCTGACAGTTCATTTGTTTTGTCCGCAAAATATTTCAAATCTTCCCTTAGCGGAAGTTGATTTATTTTGTCGGAAATTTCGGATGCCTTATATATAATTCCGTCCAAATCCTCTTTTTCCGGCATGACATTAATTTTTTCTGTAAGACTGTCGTATTTTTCAAGAATTGTATTCAGTTTGCGCTGTGAGTCTTCAAAATTTTCTTTGGTAACAACATTTTCCAGTGATTGAGCCAAATCGTCATTTTTTTGATCAACCAGATGCAGTGCTGAAAGTATTGCATTTGTTGAAAGATAAACATTTTCAAGCTCTCTTTTGACAATGTCGTTTTGCGCAGTAGGATCCATTACTATAAGATTTTTGAAAATTGACTGGATATTTGCATTAATATCCGCAATGGATGTTTCAAAGCTTTGATTAATTATTTCAACATCTTTTCTGATGCCTGATACAGATGATATAATTTCGTTTTTATCAGTTTTATCCGCCGCAAAAGCAGTAAATCTTTCATCATACTGTGCAAGAAGTTCCTTTTGATTGTATAATTCGCGGGCTATACTTTGCATATTGTTTGAAAATACATCAAACATTTCTTTTACATCCGCTGTTTTAGGCAATTGTTCTTGCGCATCAGTCAGGGATTTAAAGGAATTTTCGATTTTGTTGAATTCTGAAACAACAAGTGCGTGACGTTCTTCAAGAGTTTTTTTAAGCTCTGTAAGATAAACTTTTATCAAATCGTCAGCTTCCGTATCTGTTGACATAAATTCAAGCTTGTTATTTATGCTTGTTAAAAGTTTATCAAAAGTTTCAGCATTCCGGTCAGCTTCAAGTTTAATGTTATCAAGAATTTCAGCAAGTTCTTCTACTGTTTGTGCCATTTTTAATTTTTTCCTTATATCCCTACTTTATATATAGTACCAGAATTATAAGTAATTGAGCAAAAATATTAAGTTTATTTATTACAATTGTAAAGATTATAGCGAAATTTGAATGAATTAGTGGTACAATAGAGCATGTATTAGTTGGAAGAGGTGAATATGAGCCGGATAGTTATAGATAGTACAAAATGTAAGGCTTGTTATTTATGTATAAAAGAATGTCCGAAAAATCTTATTAAAGTCAGTGATAAGACGAATAAACTCGGGGATAAAATCGTGGAATTTGATGATCCTCAAGGTGTTTGTCTTGGTTGTGCAATGTGTGCAACAAGATGCCCTGATTTAGCTATTACGGAGGTTTACAAAGGATAAATTATGGTAGAATGCTTAACCGGAAAAAAAGTTTTAACAAAAGGTAATTATGCAATAGCAAACGCTGCCGTGATTGCAGGTTGTGATTGCTATTTTGGTTATCCGATTACTCCGCAGAGTGAAATCGGCGAATTTATGAGCGGGAAAATGCAGGAATTAAAAAGGGCTTATGTATCGGCAGAAAGTGAATTGGCCGCAATTAATATGACACTCGGCGCATGTTCTACCGGCAAAAAGGCAATGACTTCATCATCTTCATGTGCCGTGTCATTAATGCAGGAAGCACTTTCTTATGCAACCTCCGATGAACTTCCCGTTGTATTAATCAGTGTTATGCGAGCAGGCCCGGGGCTGGGTAATATTTTCCCTTCGCAGGGTGATTATAACCAGTCGACAATCGGCGGCGGCGACGGCGATTATAAGATTATTGTTTTGTCGCCCTCAACTGTTCAGGAAGCCGTTGATTTGACTTATAAAACTTTTTATCTTGCGCATAAATACAGAAATCCGGCGATTTTGCTTGCTGACGGACTTTTGGGACAGATGATGGAACCTGTTGAATTTGGTGAATATCCTTATCCTGAAATTGATAATTCTTCCTGGGCTTTATCTGGCGCTAAAGGTAGAAATTCAAGAATAATCAGATCTTATTCACCTACTGAAGGTCCTCAATGCGAGCACATCAGACATTTGTTTAATAAATATAAACTTCTGGAAGAAAAAGAAGTTATGTACGAAGAACTTTATACGGATGACGCGGATTTATTGGTCTTAAGCTTTGGCAGTCTTTCCAGAAATGTTAAAGCAGCGATTAAAAAATTGCGTGAAAAAGGCTTGAAAATCGGATTTTTCAGGCCGATTACCCTGTTCCCGTTCCCGAATAAAAGGCTGCAAGAATTGGCGGGATGTGTTAAAAAGTTCCTGACAGTTGAAGTTAATATGGGACAGATGGTAAGGGATGTAAGACTTGCCGTGAACGGCCGTGTCCCGGTTGAATTTTTCGGCAAACCTGTAGGCTCCTGGCCGAGCGTTGAAGATTTGGAGTCCGCAATAGAGGGGGCAATGATATAATGGAAACACAAGTTTTTAAAATACCCGAATCATTTAAAAAAGATTTCAGATACACATTTTGTCCGGGCTGCGACCATGGAATTGCAATCCGGCTTGTGGGTGAAGTCATGGATGAGCTTGGCATAAGAGAAAATACTATTGCCGCAACTTCTATCGGATGTTCAGTTACAATATATGATTTTTTAAACGTCGATGCAATAGAAGCGCCGCATGGAAGAGCATTAGCTGTTGCAACCGGTGTTAAACGCGCAAATCCTGATAAATTTGTGTTCACATATTCAGGCGACGGAGATTTCGCATCAATAGGTCTGGCTGAAAGTTTGCATGCCGCACTGAGAGGTGAATCATTATCCGCAATTTGTATTAATAACACGACTTACGGCATGACAGGCGGTCAGCTCGGTCCTACAACCCTTTTGGGACAGGTTACGACTACATCTCCGACCGGGCGTAATGTTGAATATTACGGTTATCCGATTAAAATTGCGGAGCATGTCGCGCTTTGTGACGGTACAGCTTTTTCGGCAAGGGTTTCACTGGATACAATTGCCAATATAAGAAAAGCAAAACAGGCAATTAAAAAGGCTTTTGAAGTTCAGCTTCACGGGCTGGGATTCGGGTTTGTTGAGATATTGTCAACTTGCCCTACAAACTGGCACATGTCGCCTGAACAGGCGCATGAAAGAGTGCGTAATGAAATGATGCCGGTATTTGTTCCGGGAATTTATAAAGATGTAACAGAAAAGTCATTCTGAGGGCTATGCCCGAAAAATCCCGTTGAGATTTTTCGCTTCGCTCAAAATGGACGGAAGGAAATATAATATGGAAAAAAATTTTATAATAGCAGGTTTTGGCGGTCAGGGCGTATTGTTAGCGGGTGAAGTGCTTGCGAATGCCTTTATGATTGATAATAAAAACGTAACCTGGTATCCGTCTTACGGTGCTGAAATGCGTGGCGGTACGGTTAACTGCGAAGTTGTCATGAGCGACGATGAGGTTAGTTCCGTTAACAAAAAAGAAACTGATTTTATTATTGTCTTAAATCAGGCGTCCTTTGATAAGTTTGAGCCTAAAGTCAAAAAAGGCGGGTATTTAATCGTTAATACTACGCTTGCTGAGGAAAAGAAAAACAGATCCGATATTCATTATATTTTTGCTCCGATTTCCAAAATGGCAGTGGAGTTGGGAAATGTAAAAATGGCTAATATGCTTGCATTAGGAATATTATTAAAAGCAAGCGGGTTTTTATCTGTTGATATTTTGGAAAAAGCTCTGGATACGGTGCTTCCGCCGCACAGAAAAAATCTTTTGCCGTTAAATAAAAACGCAATGGAAATAGGTTATAAGTATGATTTATTAACCGTAAATTGCTAAAATCACCTAAAAAGTCGATTTAAAAAATGCGGAAAAATATTATTCTGTTTCATGTCGAAATAAAAGAGGTTT
>CALVER010000049.1 GCA_944326625.1 Candidatus Gastranaerophilales bacterium
CCCTTTGATAATAGCGCTTGCCATTTTTCCGCATCCGATAAAACCTATTTTTTTGTTCATATTATTTAACCTCTCCTTTGTTTTTTGTTGACTAATAATTTTTTTTCATTTAACATAAAAATCATACGACAAATATAAATAAAAAGGAATTAGAAAATGAGACGTACACTAGAAGGAACGAAAGTAAAAAGACAGCACGTAAGCGGTTTCAGAGCAAGAATGGCAACCCCGGGCGGCAGAGAAGTTTTGAACAGACGCCGCGCTAAAGGTCGTCACAAATTGGCTATCACTGCTAAAGAACGTGCTTAATATTTGAGCATATTGTGCTTTTATATCAAAATTTTTAATAACGAAAGGCGGATTTTTAAATGTTACCTAAACAATACAGATTAAAAAACAGATCCGCTTTTAAAGCTACATACAGAGTTAAAAATTCCTTCCATAAGGGAGGAATAACTTTGTTTATAGGCATTTTAAAAAAAGATGACAGCCCAACGAAAGTCGGTTTTGTCGTAAGCAAAAAGGTTCACAAGCGCGCCGTTAAAAGAAATCGGCTTAAAAGGCTTATGCGGGAAAGTTACAGGCTTTTGCTAAAAGAGAATAATCTCGGAAATTCTCAAAAATATTTGTCACTAATCTTTGTCGGAACGGATAAGGCTCTCGGCAAAAGTTTTAAGGAAATTGATGCAAGTATAAAAAAACTTATTCAAGGGGTTCAATAATGCTGGACGGGAATTTTGCGGAAAACGTTATGACTTTCCCGACTATTAGAGCCTATCCTCCGCATCCGCAGGAAACCTCAGGCGTCGGTCAAGGTTCGCAGGCTATTTACAGATATTCGCTAAAAGATTCGGATTATCCTATTTTGAGCATTGTTGATAAAATTACCGATCCCGACGGTAACACAATTTCCCCGGGACATTATGAACTAGCGCTTTCCGATGAATGGGATTTTTTAATCCTTATGCAGACGAAAAATCCCGTTGCAATTATTCCTGTTTTTAAAGTTGAAGAAGATAAAGAGGCTTTCAACAGAGAATTTGACAAAGATTACCAAAAAATCAAGAAAAAACGGGAAGAAGAACGCGCTAAAACCAACAAGCAGCGGGCTGAAGTAGGTATGCCGCCTGACGAAGAAAAAATTCACATGCGCGCTACAATAGAATATATAAAAAACGGAAATTATTACCTGATAAAATATGAACGCGGTACAATCCGCGCCTGGGGCGCAATTAAAAGTTTGTAGCCTTTTAACTGTCCCGTCTTACGTCAATGACCTGACCTGTTAAATCCGACAATAAAGTTTTTAAACTTGCTTCAGCTACTTTTTCAGGTTCTAAAAGACTTCCGTCAGGTTCTTTGCCAAAAGCCTTAAATCTCATAGGAGTTGCGGTTCTTTCGGGATTAATTACGTTTATTTTGATGTTATCAGTGATTAATTCTTCAGCAAGTGCCTGTGATAAATTTACGATTCCTGCTTTTGCGGAAGAATATGTGGAATATAGCGCTCTGCCGCGGGTGTATGAACTTGAAGCGAATAATAAAATTCCGCCTTTTGTTTTCTGTAAATAAGGAATACTTGCTTTCGCTACATTAATCGCTCCGATATAGTTTATTTCAATATCTTTCTTTATATCGTCAATTTCACGGTCAAGAAGTTTTCACATTTTTAAAATGCCTGCGGAATTGATGACATAATCAATTCTATTCGTTTTTTGATAAACTGATTCTAAATAATTGCAAATATCTTTATATGACGTAATGTCACATCCTGTCCGTGAAGATGCCGCAAAAACTTTCGCGCCCAATTGTTTACCCAAATCAAAAATACATTGACCGATTCCGCTTGTTCCTCCGAAAATCACTATAACTTTATCTTTTATTCCGGCTAAAGATGTTGATTCAGGATAGACAGAACTTCTTATCTGGAAAAGTCTGTCGGCCATAAAAATATCTTCGGGATAAGTTATTTTTATGTTTTCGCCTGAACCTTCCACTACAAAGACTTTTGCCAGATTGTATTTTACAATCAAACCGCAGTCATCGGTAAAATTGTTATCATTTTTGGATAATTCATGAGCCTTTTTTATTAATGATAATTTAAAACACTGCGGCGTTTGACCTCTTTGTAATTCTGAACGATCAGGAATACTGTCAATTATATTGTCATGAACTTTTATAATAGTATCAGCTGACGGTATTGCAACATCTACGGCGTCATAATGTTGTAACGCTTTAACACAATTGTCAATAATTTTTTCGGACAAAAAAGGCCTTGCGCAATCATGAATTATTACATTTGCTTCATCATCATTTATTGAAGTTATCCCGATATAGGAACTTTCTTTTCTTGTTGCACCGCCATTAAGTAATTTTATAACTTTCTTATAATTATTTTTTAATAAGAGATTTTCTGCAATATGTCTGTAATCCGGTGTAATAACCAGTATTGTTTCATCTATATTGTTTGATTTTTCGAATATTTCAATTGTGTGTTCAAGAACAGTTTTTCCGGCAATTTTAATAAATTGCTTTGGAATATCGCTGCTATAACGGCTTCCGGAGCCCGATGCCAATATTATTCCGTAATTTTTCATGTTCTGTCCTTTATTAATTCTTTTATATTAATCTTTTCATCTTCAGACAAATCCATATACATATTATGCCCCAATCCGATTTTTTTAGGATATGCCATATAATCACCGTATAATCTTGATAAAAAGGCGTCCGGATTGTTCAGGCATGGATATTCTTTCCCCTCAAATTCAATTGTCTTTAGTGGATGTAACACTTCATATCTTGTAAACCAATTTTTCCATGGATGATTAAATTCTAATCCCCATACATAATCACCATTTTCTTCCGTTTCTTTATTAACCAAAACTTTATTTTTCATATATAAAGCTATTTTCTGCAAAATCTCGGCTTTTGACATTTTATTAGTACATGTCTCTGCCAGTTCTTTTCTTAAGGATTTTAAATACAATGTTTTTTCTAATTGTTCCTTTATTGAAATACGTTTGCCGTAATAATCCCACGGGAAAATATCAACAAAAAGGTGCGGACATTTTTTATGTTGTACTTTAATAATGCACATGGCAGGATATTTAGGATTTTTTGAATAATCGGCAAATATATCAGGATTTCTTGAATATTTTTTAAATGCATCAATGATTTTTTCAAAATCTTCCCTAAGCATTGCAGTATCAATATCATCATCCCACGGAATAAATCCTTTATGACGGACAGCACCTAACAAGGTTCCGCCATCGAGCCAGTATGTAAGGCCGGCTTGCCTGCAGACAAAATCCATTTCATCCAATAAGGCAAGATTTGCAAGCTGAATATCTCTGGTTTGTCCTGTTGCGGGCGGAAGGGACGTAATATCAATGTTATTCTTTTTATAATAGTAATAAGGATTTGCCAACCTTAATTTTGAATATTTACGTTTTTGAAATGTTATTTTCAGTCCGAAAATTTTTATCTGATTACGTGCATTACCATAGTCGCACATTGAAAATATATTTGGTAAAAAATCTTTTATATATGTTCTGTAAAAAGCATAATAGAATCTGGGTCTTAATAAAAAAAGCGGTCTGTATTTAAAATATTCAATCAAAGATGCAATCTGATTGTCTTTTGTCCAGTGCTTTAAATCCTCGGGAGAAAGTTTCCATGGTGTCATTTGCAGATATTTAAAAAACGTATTCCTATGATAACTGAAAGATGCCCACATCCAGGGTTTTCGTTTAGCTATAAAATGGATAATCCTCGGATGATTTGTGTAACTTGAACGATTAGTAAAATTGCTTGATTGTACGTTCCATTCCTCATCAACGATTTTAATTCTGCCGAGCATTGCACCGTTTATTATATCCTGATCTGCATAGCGTAACCTTTGTCCTGAATTTATATATTCTAAATATTTAACCTCAATATTTTCTTTTCTCATTAATTTAAGATTAAAAAATAGCATTCCGGCGTTCACATAGTTAGGATTTTTTCTTAATAATTTTCTGCCTATATCACGCACGCCGCAGGCATAATTGTTCTCAAAATCGGTTTCAAATAATTCCTTCAAACTTGAAACAACCGCCATATCACAATCCAAATATATAATTTTATCTACTTCCGGCAGCAATGTATCAAGTTTTAATCTATAAAAGGTTGCGAAACTGATATGTTTCAGTGTCGGAACTTTTTTGTATTCTTCAAACAAAGTTTCGTCTATAGTGACAAAATTAATATCACAAGACTTAATTGATTTAAGAGAAAGTATTTCGGACTTTCTGGTTTCGCTTATTCCGCCGTCCAGTATGTAAAAAACTAAATCATCATCCGAATTTGCGTTCGCCAGAGTCGATGCTATTACAACTCCCGCATATTTTGAATAATTATCATCACACGCTAAACATACATTAATTTTTTCAGCCATCTTAATTCCTTGTGAATGCTATACTCGCATTACCGAAAAGATCTCTACTAATTATGTTCCATTATTATGTTATTGTCAAGCGGATAACTTTCGGTAATTTGTATATTCGTTCTATTCTTCTATAGTATATTCATAATTAGGTTTATTTTGTTCCTCGGCTTCATCGTCTTTAGTCTTAAAGCTCATTATGAAAATCTGATCTTTTTTAATCTCCATTTCTTTGCCTTTATTGGCATAAGACAAAGGTGTACTTTCATACAATGAAACAGCAGCGGATTTTGCACGATTCCCCTGTTCATTTTTAACCGCACCTTCGACTAAAGCGACACCCGGGCCGAAGAATCCGTCAACAAGCTTGTTTCCTACAAATACTGCTCCTGATTTTGCAATTGAACCTGCACTGATACCGCTCATTGAACTGTACTTCCCTTGAACATTCTGATCTATTGCAAATGTCTGTTTTTTACCGGCATCATAAAGACTTACAGGAACAAAAACAAATGTCGCATTGCGTTTAAGCCTTTTCGGTTCTGTAACACCTTCAATTCTTCCTGTTATAACACTGCCCGCAGGTATAATGAGTTCGTCCTTTGTGGTTACATCCTCTATTATTTTAAGCTCCCATGTCTCAGGCGGATTTGCTGTCGTAAAATCAGACATCGCCTGAACTTTTACATTTTTAGCCATAACTGGCTGAAATCCTAATAAAATTACCGCTAAAAGAATTAATGTTTTCTTCATCATAACCTCACTTATCAAAAATTGCCTTTAAATATTGTCCTGTATAAGATTTTTTGTTCTTTGCCACTTCCCGCGGAGAACCTGTTGCGATAACTTCACCGCCGTTATTTCCGCCTTCAGGTCCCAAATCAATTATATAATCCGCAACCTTAATCAGATCCAGATTATGTTCAATTATCAAAATAGTATTGCCTTGATCTGCAAGTCTTTGTAATATTTTTATTAATTTATCCAAATCCGCCCAGTGTAACCCTACTGACGGTTCATCCAATAAGTAAAGAGTTTTGCCTGTAGCCCTTTTATTGAGTTCAGATGCAAGTTTTATACGCTGGGCTTCACCGCCGGACAAAGTTGTTGCGCTCTGACCAAGTTTGATATAATCCAAACCAACATCATTCAAGGTTTTTAGCTTATTTTTAATCGCAGGAATGCTGTCGAAAAATTCCAGAGCTTCTTTAACACTCATTTCCAAAACATCGGAAATAGTCTTTCCTTTATATTTAACCTCTAAAGTCTCACGGTTATAGCGTTTTCCTTTGCAGACATCGCATTTGACATAGACATCTGACAAAAAGTTCATCTCAATTTTCAAAAGCCCGTCGCCTTTGCAGGCTTCGCAGCGTCCGCCTTTCACGTTAAAACTGAATCTGCCGGGCTTGTAGCCTCTGACTTTTGCCTCGTTGGTTTTGGAATAAAGTTCTCTGATATGCGTGAAAACATCCGTGTACGTCGCCGGGTTTGATCTCGGAGTTCTGCCGATTGGAGATTGATCTATATCAATAATTTTGTCAATATGCTCAAACCCCGTAATCTCATCCACACCCTGCGGTTTCGGCTTGTTTCCTCTTAATTTATGAATAGCATATTCAAAAATCAAATCCTGCATAAGAGTTGATTTACCGGAACCTGAAACTCCGGTCAAAACAACAATTTTTCCGAGCGGAATATCAACGTCAATATTTTTAAGGTTATTCAAGTGTGCATTTTTAACATGCAAAAAGTGCCCGTTTCCTTCCCGAACTTTTTCAGGAATGGGAATAAATTTTTCTCCGCTTAAATACTTACCCGTAATGGAGCGTTTAGCGGCAATAATATCTTCAACGGAACCCTGAGCAATAATTTCGCCGCCGTTAATACCGGCTTTCGGGCCTATATCTACTATATAATCGGCATTACGTATTGTTTCCTCGTCATGCTCGACAACAACAAGCGTATTGCCTAAATTCCTAAGCTTTATAAGCGTTTTAATAAGTCTGTCATTATCTCTTTGATGAAGTCCTATTGAAGGTTCGTCAAGAACATATAAAACGCCCGAAAGCCCGCTGCCGATTTGGGTTGCAAGTCTTATCCTCTGCGCCTCACCGCCGGACAAAGTGCCTGCCATACGCGCAAGGTTTAGGTATCCTAAGCCTACATCTTTCAAAAATCTCAAACGCGCTCTGATTTCATCCAAAATTTGTTTTGCAATTTGTATATGATAATCCGATAAATCAAGATAAAGACTTTCTATAAAGTCGTACTCATCTTCAACAGACATAAGAGTAAATTCATAAATATTTTTATCTTTTATTGTTACCGCAAGAGAAAAAGGCTTTAATCTTGCCCCTTTACAGGCAGGACAAGGAGTTGTGATCATATATTTTTCAATTTCTTCTCTCCAGTATTCGGCGGTTGATTCATTATAGCGTTTTTCAAGATACGGAATTACGCCGATATGCCGGTGGTACTGAGTACAATAGCGTTTAGTTCCAAAGCGTTTAACATGGAAAGCAACAAGATCATCTCCGCCGTAGAGAATTATTTTCTGCTGTTCTTCGGATAATTCGCCGAAAGGCTTATTCATATCAATCCCGTAATGTGATGCAACGGATTTTAAAACATCGTCATAGTAGGTATTTGAAGTTTTTGACCACGGGTAAATCGCACCGTCTGCAAGTGATTTGGTTTTATCCGGCACAATCAAATTCGGATCAATTACAAAATCCGCGCCCAAACCGGAACACCTTTCACAGGCGCCGTATGGATTGTTAAAAGAAAAAATTCTCGGTGCAAGTTCTTCAAAACTTAAATTACATTTCGGGCATGCCAATTTTTCGCTGTATATAACTTCTTTATCCCCGATAATATCGACAATTGCTATGCCGTCGGCTTTTTTCATTGCTATTTGAACGCTGTCAGCAATACGCGACTGCGCACTTTCTTTAACGACAATTCTGTCAACGACTACATGAATTGTATGTTTCTGGGTTTTATTTAATTTTATTTCATCTTCATCGAGGTTGTATATTTCACCGTCAACCTTAACTCTTACAAACCCTTCCTGTCTTAATTCTTCAAATGTTGACTGGAATTCGCCTTTTTTACCGCGGGCAATCGGCGCCAGAATTTGGATTTTAGTGCTTTCCGGAAGTTTCATAATACTATTTACGATTTCATCAAGCGACTGGGGTTTGATTTCCGCACCGCACTCGGGGCAATGCGGAATTCCTACACGTGCGTATAAAAGTCTTAAATAATCATAAATTTCAGTGACCGTTCCGACGGTTGATCTGGGGTTGTTGCTTGTTGATTTCTGGTCAATTGAAATCGCGGGAGAAAGTCCGTCTATATATTCGACATTAGGTTTATCCATCTGACCCAAAAATTGGCGTGCATAAGTTGAAAGGCTTTCTATATAACGTCTTTGGCCTTCCGCAAAAATAGTGTCAAATGCAAGTGAACTTTTTCCGCTTCCTGAAACTCCGGTGAATACCACAAGTTCATTTTTCGGAATTTCAAGAGAAACATCCTTTAGATTATGTTCTTTTGCGCCTTTAATTTTTATTGTATCCCGCATACCTGTATTATGACATGTAAAGCAGGAATTTCAAACATTTTTTAATAACCGTTATAGGTTGTTGTTTCGTCGTCATCTCTTACAATTCTATTATTTACGACATCACCTTCACCGGCGGTAACTGAGACATTTTCCGTATACTGGCGCTTATGATCAGGGGTAATCCTATAACGCTGGACAAGCACTCTGTCAATTCTGTCATCGCCTCCGACATCAACATAAGTATCTTTACAGCCGTTCAAAGTGTATCTGTCACGGTTATCTGATCCGTCAATAAAGGCATCCGACAAACCTTCAAACATATAACCGTTATTATCTCTGTATATTGCTGCATAGTTTTCCTCGGGCTGTTCCGGATATATTACATTTGTGCCGTTATTTAAAACCACATGATGATATTGAATTCCGTCATCAGAAAAAGCGTTTACGGCATTTATATCGGCTTTATTAAATGTAACATTACCGACAGAGACAGGGTTTACAGGTGTTGAATAAACATTATTCAAAGCCGCAATATTTTGCAGATAATTCATCATAATCAAAGTCGGTAATACATAATTATAAGGGTTATAGTAATACGGGTTATAGTAAATCGGCGGCGGCACAGGACGATGACGATGATGATGCCTGTGCGGAGGTATCTGCATTTCAATATTAGTATTATTCAAAGGTGCTGCCTCTGCTTTTTCAACATTAACAGGTTCCGCCATCATTGCCAGAATTAAAGCCGCTGTCGGAACAGCTTTTTTTATGCTGTTTGTTACAACCGCTTCGGATTTTGGTTTTTCATTCTTTTGCGCGGCAAAATTAATGTTATTTTTGTAAGAAAACTCAGATACAGGTAAAATCTTCATAACCACACTCCTATTATCAACACACTTTTATTAAAACATCAAAATATATTTTTTGCTATATAATTTAAACATAAATTAAGAGGAGTTACAACACACGAAATAAAAAAGTGTCGTAGGCGGGACTGTCTTGCTGCGCCTCGCATTAAACGGGTCTACGCTTTTTGCTTTTTACGGCAT
>CALVER010000050.1 GCA_944326625.1 Candidatus Gastranaerophilales bacterium
ACTATAAAATCGTCCGAATCATCCACAATCGGTTTTGTGTAATTGTTTTCAACCGCCACTTCCGCCAGAGATGCCGAAACATCCACAAGCGCTATGGCTTCTGCTATTTCTCTGATTTTTGTTACGTATTCTTTTGAATATTCTCTGAAATCCGTGAATAATTTGTATTCCAATTCGGTTGATTTGAATTTTGCGGAAAGAACGTCATCTTCGTGTTTTTTGAGTTCTTCGGTTATAAATCTTTCGGCATTTGTGAGAGTTTGTTTTCTTATATAATTATCAGGCGCCATACTGATATTGGAGTTGGTAATTTCAATAAAATATCCGAAAATTTTATTGTATCCGACTTTAAGATTTTTGATGCCGGTTTTTTCACGTTCAGTTTCTTCAAAATTTTTAAGCCACTGTTCTCCGCCTGACAAAAGATCTCTGAAGTAATCGAGTTCACCGTTAACGTTATTTTTTATAATCCCGCCTTCTTTTATTTGTATAGGCGGATTATCGACAATTGTTCTTTCAATCAGGTCAGTGTAAGCGGAAATATCTTCGCGGTAAGGTTCAATTTTATTAAAGGGGTTGTTAACAAGGTTTTGCGCGATATCAAGAACTTCCGGCAAAGATGCAAGAGATGTTTTCAGGCCGGTAAAGTCTCTTGGTGTTGCGCTGCCGTTGCTTATCCTTGTGGAAAGTCGTTGAATATCCTGAATTTTTTCCAATTTTTCGGAGAGTTCTCGTCTCAAGGCGCTTTTTTCAACGAGTTCAGAGATTGCGTCCTGACGTTTTTGGATATCTTTAACTTTTTTCAGCGGCTGACATATCCAGTTTCTCAAAAGTCTTGCGCCCATGTTGGTTTTGGTTTTATCAACCGCCCACAAGAGCGAGCCGTATTTGTTTTTTTCGCGGAGCGTTTCGGTCAATTCGAGATTTTTTCTTGTGCTGACGTCAATTAACATGTATTCAGAGAGTTCGTAATGCTCAATTCTTTCAAATTTGGGCATGTTGCCTTTTTGAGTTTCCCAGATATATGACAAAAGTGCGCCTGCAGCGCGAAATCCCGATTTGCAGGTATCATAGCCGAAAGCTTCAAGGCTTTTTGTTTCAAAAACCGCTTTCAGATTGTTTTCGGCAAATGCAGGTTCAAAAACCGATGAGGGGATTTTTGAACAGTTATAAATTTTTGTAATATTTTCAGGCAGGTTAATTTTTTCATCGGGTACAATCTGGAAGGGTTTAATTTCTTCGCGGACGGAAGGTGCGATAATTTCCGCGGGATTAAGCCTTGCCAATTCTCCCGTAATCAATTCCAGAGGTGCCTGAGTTACTTTGAATTCGCCGGTTGAGACATCAGTATAGGCAAATCCGTAAATATCGCTTTTTTCTTCCTTAAACATTGAGCAAATGTAGTTATTTGTGTTTTGTTCAAGGAAGTTGCTTTCTGTGATCGTGCCGGCTGTAATAATCCTTGTGACGCCGCGTTTTACAAGATCTTTTGTGTATTTTGGATCTTCAAGCTGTTCGCAGATTGCGACTTTAATATTTTGCTGAACGAGTTTTTCTATATAGGAGTCAGCGGCTTTAACGGGAATTCCTGCAAGAGGAATTCTGCCGAGAGCGCCGGCGTCTTTGCTTGTCAGGGTTAATTCAAGCGCCTTGGATAATTTTAAAGCGTCTTCAAAAAATGTTTCGTAAAAATCTCCGAGTCTGTATAAAAGGAGCATGTTCGGATTTTCGCGCTTAATATCCAGATATTGGCGCATGACCGGTGTTGTATCCTCGGGTATTACTTCCCAACTATTTATATTATTGATTTCCGTTTTTGTCATAATTATAATATTATTATAGCATTAAAATTTTTGTTAAAATTATAGCAGTGAAAAAAGAGGAATTCAATGGGCTGTTTAAGAAATATTATAAGGGCAATAGTAATAACGCTGGCGATAGTCGGATTTATGTCATTGGGCGGAAAGGAGCTTATCGGCGGCTGGCTTGAAAACTGGCTCAACCCGTCACAGGATGTAATTCTTGAAAGGGCGAAGAAAGTCGGTGACTTTTCAAATCTTAACGATGAATTTGAGATAGAAAAAGCAGCCGGTGTCATGGGTTATAACGCAGTCGTGGCTGAGCATAAGGCGTCAGGTCAAAAAATGGTTGTGGTTGACCCGGGTGACAAACCTATTTTGACGGCTGAAGATTTGAGATCCGATGATATTGAGGATAAATTGCGTAATTCGGTTAAAAAAATAAAATATCAGGCAATATCCGTAAATGATTTGGCCGTGACAAAGCGCGGAACAATTTCATCATACGGAAAATCAGCGCCTTATGTGAAATTTGAGGCAAAAGTCAAAAAACTTCCCATAGGGGATGTGGCGGGGATTATTTCCGTTGTGAAAGATTCCAACGGCGAAGACAGAATGCTTATTTCGGTTACGGAAAAAGATAAATATTCCCAATTAATTGCGGATGAATTTTTCAAAAACATCAAGTGATGTTGTTTTTTTGATAAAAGCGGGTATAATATTTGTATGAGCAGCAACCGCGAATACGAAAAATTTATTAATACTTTTGCAAAAAGATATTTTACCCTCAATGAAATAAGAAAATTTATTGAGAATGATTTTGTTACAAATGTTATGGAAGTCGGCCCTGATCCGGAGTATAAAAATTTTGTAAAATATCTTGTAAAGCTTGTTGAGGGTGACGTTTATACTGTTTACGCAACTACATAATCAATCTTGCGATTTATTGACAAATTTGCATGACAGTTATAAAATCATGATACTTATGTAAGGAAAGCATGGGTGAAAATCCCTCACTGGACCGCAGCCGTTACAGTCGGAATGCTTATGTAGGTTAGTAGTACAACCACGGAAATCTGGGAGATTTTTTTATGAACAATGCAATTTTGAAGGACAACAATGTTGTCGATTTAGGATCCGCAAAAAGAGCTTTTATGTCAAACCCTGTTGCTGCAAGCGATAAAGAGTCAAATATTGCGCTTGTCGATAATTATTTGAAGCAGCTTGACTGGCAGGTTAATGAAAATTCAAACATGTCTTATTCTATTCAGGGGCTGAATAATTATATTGCGTCTGAAATCAGTAAAAATTACTGGCTGAATAAAATTTATCCGGCCGATATCAGAAACGCTCACATAAACGGTGATATTCATATTCATGATTTGAATATTATATCTGTTTATTGCGTGGGCTGGGATTTGAAGGATTTATTGACTGAAGGCTTTACGGGCGTTAAGGGTAAAATTGAAAGCGCGCCTGCAAAACACTTCAGAACAGCCTTAGGTCAGGTTGTAAACTTTATGTATACAATGCAGGGAGAAGCTGCCGGCGCTCAAGCCTTCTCAAACTTTGATACACTTCTTGCGCCGTTTATCAGATATGACAATTTGACCTATGATCAGGTTAAGCAGGCAATGCAGGAATTCGTATTTAACATGAACGTTCCGACACGTGTAGGGTTCCAGACACCTTTCACAAATATTACAATGGATTTGACAGTCCCTTCATACTATGCGGAACAGCCTGTTATAATCGGCGGTGAATTAATGGAAGAAACTTACAAAGACTTCCAGAAAGAAATGGACATGCTGAATAAAGCGTTCTTTGAAGTTATGATGAAAGGCGATAATTCAGGCAGAGTGTTCACCTTCCCGATACCGACATATAATATTACAAAAGATTTTGACTGGGATAACAAAAATATCGAAGGTCTCTGGGAAATGGCCGCAAAATACGGTATTCCGTATTTCTCAAACTTCATTAATTCCGACATGTCACCGGAGGATGCACGTTCTATGTGCTGCAGATTAAGAATTGACAACAGAGAACTTGAATACAGAGGCGGCGGACTTTTCGGGTCTAATCCTTTGACCGGGTCTGTCGGCGTTGTTACGATTAATCTTCCTAAAATCGCTGCAAATACCGAGACAAAAGGCGAATTTATGGCTAAGCTGGCTGAAAAAATGGAGCTTGCAAAAGAAAGTTTGGAAATCAAACGAGCTTTGCTGGAAGATTTGACCGACAAAAACCTTTATCCTTATACTAAATTCTACCTTAGAGATATTAAATCAAGATTCGGCGTATACTGGAAAAACCATTTTTCAACTATTGGTTTAATCGGTATGAATGAAGCATGTTTGAATTTGCTGGCTGATGATATCGGAAGTTTCCGCGGAAAACAGTTTGCGGTTGAGGTTATGGACTTCATGAGAGAAAAAATTAAAGAATTCCAGAAAGAAACCGGCCACAACTACAACCTTGAAGCCACACCGGGTGAAGGCACTTCCTACAGGCTTGCAAAACTTGACAAGGAAAAATATCCTTATTACACAAATTCAACTCAATTGCCGGTAAATTATACCGACGATATCTTTGAAGTTCTTGATCATCAGGATGATTTGCAGACTAAATACACAGGCGGTACGGTTTTACACATTTTTGCAGGGGAAAGAATTCATAACATTGAAACTATGAAAAACCTTGTTAAAAAAGTTTGCAATAATTATCACCTGCCGTATTTTACGTTCTCGCCGACATTCAGCACATGCCCGAATCACGGTTATGTTGCCGGCGAACACTTTACATGCCCTGAATGCGGCGCCGAATGCGAAGTTTATTCCCGTGTTGTCGGCTATATCAGACCCGTAACCCAGTGGAATAAAGGCAAAAAACGCGAATTCAAGGACAGAAAGGAATTTGTGATTTCGGAATGTTCATAGGCGGAGTTCAAAAAACATCGTTATTGGATTTTCCGGATAAAATCAGCGCAATTGTTTTTACACAAGGGTGTAACTTCCGTTGCGGCTACTGCCACAATCCTGAACTTATAGCTTTTAAAAATGAGCCGGCATGGACTGTGCCGGCCTTTTTTGAATTTTTAAATACAAGGCGCGGCAAGCTTGACGGGGTTGTGATTACAGGCGGCGAACCCTGCCTGCAGCCTGATCTGGAAGATTTTATAAAAGAGATTAAAAAGCTTGGTTTTCTTGTTAAATTGGATTCCAACGGCACTTTCCCGGAAAAAATTAAAGGGTTATTGCCTTTTTTGGATTACATTGCAATGGATATAAAAGCCCCGATTGAAAAATATCCGCTTGTTACCAATTCCAAAATCAGTCCCGAAAAAATCCGCGAAAGTATTGATATTATTATGACCTCCGGTATCAGCTATGAATTCAGGACAACAGTTGTAAAATCGCAATTGAGCCATGATGATTTTCGTGCAATCGGCAAACTTATAAAAGGTGCCGAAAAATATTATCTTCAAAAATTTGTCCCGTCCAAAACTTTAGATCCTAAAATGATGACGGAAACAACTTATACAGATGCCGAATTCAAAGAAATTACGGATATATTAAAGCAGTACGTAAAATACGTTTCCGTGCGCTGAAATCCTGTTTTAAATGTTGCCTGTTGAGCTGTTTCTGTCATCTTCAAGCTGTTTGATGTCAATATTTATGTCATCTTCAACAATATAAGATGTATTCAGCGGCTGAACGTCAATTTCAACGTTAACATCAGCGTCAACCATTTCAATATCACCTTTAGGAAATTCTTTTACTTTGCCGTCTTCGGTTTTTACAGCTACTTTGCCGCTTAAAAATTGCAGATAGCAGACTTTGCCGAGACCTTCGGGTGTCATAACGGACGATCCTACAGGCGGCATGCCTTTTGCGGCGTCAATGTAGTTTGAGTATTCATAAGTCAGACAGCACAATAATCTTCCGCAGGTTCCTGAAATTTTACCCGGAGCTATCGGCATTCCTTGATCCTTGGCAAGTTTTACGTTAATTGTGGCAAATTTTCTCAAAAAACTCGAACAGCAGAATGGTCTGCCGCAAATCCCGACCCCGTCAAGAATTGAGGTTTCATCTCTTACGCCGATGTGCCTTAAATCAATACGAACACGCGTGAAAACTTGGGTCAAATCTTTTAAAAGCGCCCTGAAATCCACTCTTTCGGGTGCAGTGTAGTAAAAAGTTATCTTGCGTCTGTCAAAAGTTATTCTGCACTGAACAAGGTTCATATTTAATCCGTGCTGTTTTACAAGCTCCTGACATTTGAAAAACGAGGTTACTTCCTCTTTTTTAATGTCGTCAAGAGTTTGTAAATCTCTCTGGGATAAAACTCTTATAACGGGCAAAGGCTCCGGTTTAACCTCGCTTTTTTCCCACGCTTGTGAAATCTCCGGATTTACCAGAATGATTTTCAAAGCTTCTTCGCCTTTTTCAGTTCTTACAATAACCATTTGACCGTCTTGAAGATGAATTGTTTCAGGCACGGTTACGGGATAAAATGTGTTTTTAAGGTATCTTACTGCAAATTTATACATATCTTTCTTCTTCTTTTAACTTCCTGTTCATTAATTTGTCCAATAATTCCTGCGGGGTTATATCTGTGTAAACGGCTTCATAAATAGCGTTTGAGACAGGAACGTCAATATCAAGTTTTTTTGCAAGTTCGCAAATTGCTTTGGAGGTTTTGACGCCTTCTGCGACGGAGCCTAATTCTCTCAAAATGTCGTCAATTTTTTTGCCTTTACCGAGCATTGAACCTACCGTGTAGTTTCTGGACATAGGGCTTGAGCAGGTGGCAATCAAATCTCCCATGCCGGAAAGCCCGTAAAGCGTCGAAGGATTTGCGCCAAGCCTGATGCTGACCCTGACTATTTCCGCCATGCCGCGGGTTAAAAGAGTGCCGGCGCAATTGTCGCCGAGGTTCATTGCGTGTGCAAAGCCTGAGGCAATTGCGATTACGTTTTTCAAACTTCCGCCAAGCTCAACGCCTATAACGTCGTTATTCGTATAAAGTCTGAATTTGCCGGGGACATTCAGGGCGTGCTGAACAAATTCAGCGGTTGTCATATCTTCACTTGCAACGCATGCGGCGGTAGGTTTCGCTTGCAAAACTTCTTTTGCAAGAGTCGGACCTGAAAGAATTGCGAGTTTTTGCTCCGGCAGAACGTCTTTTATAACCTCGCTCATCCGCATTAAAGAAGGCAGTTCAATACCTTTTGAAGCATTTACAAGAATTTGTTCCGGCTTGATGCCTGATTTTTTAAGGTTTTCACAAACATCACGCGTGCCTGAGGTTGCAACAACATTCAAAATTATATCGGCATTTTCGATTGCGGATGTCATATCCGAGGTTATTTCAACTTTGTTTGAAAGCTGAACTTCAAGAGGCTTTGACGCGTGTTTGTTTTGCACCAGATCTTCCGTCAAATCCTGCTGTCTGCCCCAGACGGTTATTTCGTCAAAATTATTTGTCAAAAGCCATGCTAATGTTAATCCCCAGCACCCTGCGCCTAATACCGTAAGCTTCATATTCTCTCCTTATACCACTGCTTTATAGATGATTTTTCTTAAAACTCCGCCGTGTTTTTTAAGCTCTGTTCTTGCGTCATCTATGCTCATATTCATCATTAATGACACAATGGCCGTTTTAATTTCCCAGTCGCATTTCAAAAGGGTTGAAAGTGCATCCGCAAGGTTTACATCAGCGATTTGAGCAACAATTCTGATTGCTCTGTCTTTTAATTTTTCGTTTACGGCTTTCAAATCAATCATAAAGTTTTCGTAAGTTTTGCCGATTTTAATCATGGAACCTGTTGAGAGCATATTCAAAATCATTTTTTGCGCTGTGCCGGCTTTTAGTCTGCTGGAGCCTGCAATAACTTCAGGACCTACTTCAACGCAGATTACAAGCCCTGCTTCTTCGGCAATTCTGCCTTGAGAGTTGCAGGTTACGGCAATTGTTTTTGCGCCGATTTCATCTGCCTGATGCAAAACCCCGAGTAAATATTTCGGGTTGCCGCTTGCAGAAATCGCAACGCATACGTCTTTATCAGTCAAAACTTTTGCATCTTCAACACCCAAATCAAAGTTGTCCTCGGCGCCTTCTACAGAATACAAAAATGCGTCTTTGCCGCCCGCAATTCTTCCCTGAACCATATCAAAAGGCACGCTGAATGTCGGCGGGCATTCAGATGCGTCAAGAATACCTAATCTGCCTGATGTTCCGGCGCCAAAGTAGAATAATCTTCCGCCTTTTAAAAACTGTTTTGCAATTAAATCAATAGCTTCGGCAATATGTTCGGTTTCATCTTCAACCGCAAGCGCAACGAGTTTGTCCTCCTCGTTCATTTTTCTCACCATATCGACTGTTGATAAAAGATCAATGTCTTTGGTGTTCTCGTTTCTGTACTCTGTAATGACTTCGCTCATTTTAATCCCCCTATTACACTAATTTGACCAGATTTGCCATTTCTATTGCGGTTTTTGCAGCATCCGCACCTTTATTGCCGGCTTTTGTTCCGGCTCTTTCGATTGCCTGTTCTATATTATCCGTTGTTAATATTCCGAAAATTACCGGAATTCCTGTTTCTAATGCAACCTGAGCAACGCCTTTTGAAACCTCGGCGCTTACGTAATCAAAATGCGGTGTTGAACCTTTTATAACCGCGCCAAGTGTGATAATCGCATTGTATTTGCCGGTTTTGGCAAATTTTTTAGACGCAAGAGGAATTTCAAATGCGCCCGGAACTTTTACGATATCTATATTTTCATCGGCAACGCCATGTCTTTTAAGCTCATCTACGGCTCCTGACAGAAGCTTTGACCCGATAAAATCGTTAAATCTTGAAATTATAATACAAAATTTTTCCCCTGATACTGTTAACTGCCCTTCAAATGTTTTCATCTTAATATACTCCTTTGCATATATTGTACATCATAGAGGGCTATTTTACAATAAGCGGATAGAAAATCTTATAAAAAATATATATTGACGCCAAAATTAACAAAATTCCGCTTATTTTCATCAAAATATCGGAAATTTTGTAGAAATTTTGCCAGTTTTTGAGGCGGGAGGTTAGAAATCCGGCAAGAATCAGGATTAACCCCTGCCCGATTGAAAATAAAAACAGCATTATAATTGCGTTAACAATATTTGCGGAAAGTGA
>CALVER010000051.1 GCA_944326625.1 Candidatus Gastranaerophilales bacterium
GGCCTATTTCACCGTTTTCGGTTTTATTGACGTTTCTGCATGCAAATATTAATGATGAAACTGCATTGGACATAATTGTACACACCTAAACACTATACACATTTATATAAAGTATTTTTTAAAATAAGAATTGCGTATGTTTAGAAAATGTTTACAATTGTAATATTTAATTCACATATGCAAGATTTATTGATATTTTCCAAAAAACTGTTATAATAACAATTATGAGAAAATTTCTTGCGGCCTTACTTTTAATATTCGGACTAAGTTCTTTTTCTTTGGCGGAAGAACTTGACAACGTACAGCTGCCGATGAGGGATTACGACGGAATAGAGCTGCCGGCGGGGACATTCATTCCAATTATAAATACTCAGGAAATTTCCACTGAATATTGTCCCGAAGGTTATAAAGTAAAATTTATTGCATCCAACGACTTGTTTTTACATGAAACAAATATTATCCCCAAAGGTACGGAATTTTTCGGATATGTAGAAGAAATTCATGATCCTGTTATAGGTACTAATGCGTCTATGAAAATTCGAATTTCAAAAATGCTTTTATCAGATACGTTTGAAATTCCTATCAGAGGGTACATATATACATCCAATGATAATCTTATCGGAGGAGGGCTGTCAGCACCGGCGGAATATGTAACCGTTCCGCATTTCCAACAAAAATTTCAAGGGCGTTTTTGGTCACACAGAGGCCCGACACTTCAAATCCGCCCGGGAGGCAAACGCCTAATGGGCGAACATACAAAAGTTAATGCAGGAGAAGAAGGCTTAATTATTCTTACTGCACCGGCATATATAACACACACCTTAACAAATTGACAATACCATAACAATAAAATAGAATATAAGAAGAAAGGGGAGAAATTATGATAAAAAAAATCAATTTGGCGCTTATAGCTTTGGCTTTAACCGGAACAGCAGCTTTTGCCGCAGCAAATTATAATTATACGGAAAACACTCCGGCACCTCTTTATCAACCGAATTACTACCAGCAAAATAACTATAATTATAATAACGGGACATTAAAAGGCAGTGTTGTCAGTGTACCTGCGGGACAACAGTTTAAAACCATTGTCACAACACCGCTAAGTTCAAAAAATTTAACTCTTGGGCAAACTGTAACTTTAGCGCTCGGATCGGATTTTTATTACGGAAATAACTTAATTGCACCGGCAGGAAGTTCAGTTACAGGCACTGTTCTCGAGGTTTCAAAAGCGAAACGCGGCAGCATGAACGGAAAATTACTCGTAAGGTTTACGCAAATTACCACTCCCTACGGCATACAAATTCCTATATCTGCAGTGATTAAAACAAACGACAACACGGGTGTTTTGCTCGGCGGCACAAAACTTGACGTT
Source organism: Candidatus Gastranaerophilales bacterium (assembly GCA_944326625.1). GTDB lineage: Bacteria > Cyanobacteriota > Vampirovibrionia > Gastranaerophilales > Gastranaerophilaceae > SIG32. Next base: position 1,373 of record CALVER010000051.1, read on the forward strand.
ACAAAAGAATACACAAAAGACGTAGCTGCCGGCGCGGCCACGGGAGCCGTAACAGGTGTTGTTGTAAGCGCGCTTTCAGGAGGTGACCTCAGCAAAGGGACAGCTCTTGCAACAGCTGTAGGCGGAGGATTAGGCGTTGCAAAATCTATCTGGGATAAGGGAAATGACGTTGAAATTCCTGCAAATGCCGCTATTGAACTTGTTCTTACCCAGCCCATTACGGTTAATCCTGCCATAAATCAGACCAATTATTAGTAAATCAGGTAATAATAAATATTATTTTGGGTTTAAAATAAAATTATCAGCAAATATTAAAGGGAAAAATGTCTATTTTAGGGAAATACACAGACAATTTAATAGATGAAGAAGAGCAGACAAAAGCCTACACCACACCGGCAGTTTTACGAGAAGACAAAGATGAATTGACACTTAAAAAATCAATAGTCATCTCAACAATATTACACCCGTCAGTTTTAGGGGCAGCTTGGCTTGCTTTTCTTATACTTGCATTTTTCGGAATAAATTTTGCTTTATTTGAAAGACCGAAACCTAAAATGAACGATATTGAATTTGTACTTGTTGACAAGGAAGATACCCCTTTAAACAAAAACACACCATACCGTTCAGACAGAAATTCAAGAACAGGCGGAATAAACGATCCTACAAAAAAAGTTTCAATGCCGTCAGCAGCGCCTTCAAAACCGCAACAAACACAGGCGCCGAGTGCTCCTGCAAAAAAATCAACACCGGCACAACCGCAAAAAAGCGTACAACCTGTTCAAAAACCGGCGCCATCTGCCCAACCGGCACAACCTAAAGTAACTCAACAGGCAAAACCGCAGCCTCCGACAGCTCGTCCGTCTTTAAAACCTCCGATGACACCAAAAACAGCACCAAAACCGTCATCAGCATTTAAAGTTCCGGTACCGTCAGGCGGCACAAAATCAGGCAGTTATTCAACAGGGCCGATTAGCAGTTCAGGCACATCAGCCAAAGGCGGAGGCGGAAGTTATGCTCCTGCGCCGTCACTTGCACCGACCGGCGGCGGTTCATCTTCAGGCACACGTCTTGCAAAAGGCGGAGGGGGCGGAGCAGGCTCAGGTAATATAGGCAACCCCGGCGGAGGCGGAGGCAGACCCGGAATTGATGCAATCAGAGAACCGGATTTCGGGCCTTATATGAGAGATCTTCAAAGAAGAATTAAAATGAACTGGGATCCGCCAAAAGGCAATGAAAGCAAACGCGTTGTGCTTTTATTTAAAATAGCAAAAGACGGAAGACTGCTTTCCTGCAGTGTATTTAAATCGTCAGGGCTTCCGAGTGCCGACAAAGCGGCAATTAATGCCGTTCAATTAACTGCACCTTTCAGACCGCTGCCGGTTGAATACAAAGGCGCAAGCATTGATATTCAATTCACGTTTGACTATAACGTATTTGGAGCATCAGGATATAACTAAAGTACATAAAAAGAGGATAAAACTATGGAATTATTATTACATTCAATCAAACTTGACTGGCCGGTATTGCTGCCGATTTTAATCTGTTCAATACTTGTTGTGGCCGTAGTTATCAACAGATTTTCTTTCTACAAGAGAAACAAAAGGGATGTTGTACTTTTTATCCCTAAATTACAAAAAGAACTTGCAAAAGACAACCTTCAAGGTGCGCAAAGCCTTGCAATCCAATGCGGCGGCGTAATCGGTGAAGTTACCGAAGAAGCTGTCAGAATTTTTTCAGAGCAAAGAAACGGATTTTCCCGCTCATTTGATATTGCGGCGGCACTTGCAACAAGAAAACTTGAAAGCCACCTTACAATTTTAGGTACAATCGGCGGTGTGGCACCGTTTTTAGGTTTGTTCGGGACGGTTGTAAGAATTCTTTATACATTCCAGGATCTGGCAGTACAAGGCAATCAATCGGCAGCAGTTGCAATGGGTATCGGTTCCGCTTTGATTGCAACCGCATTCGGTCTTGGTGTTGCGATTGTTGCGGTTATTTTCTACAACTCTTTCCAATCCATTGTTAAACGTTACGAAGATGACTTCCAATTAATCAAATTGCTCTTCTTAAGCTTTGTTGACTCCGAAGATGAAACAACCATAACATCTCCGACATCTAATGCAATATAAGGATTAACGAAAATGGCAATGAATTCAAAAAAAGGCAAGCTTTTTACGGAAATAAATATAACACCGCTGACGGATATTTTTCTGGTACTGTTAATTATAATGATGGTTATTGCACCGTCATTCCAATCAATAGATAATTCAATTACGGTACCGGAAATCAACAGCGGCATTGCCATTGAACAAAATAAAGCGGAAATTGCAATTACTAAAGAAGGCTTGATGTTCATAAACGGTAAACAAATCACGCCTGACCAGCTGGTGGATGAACTTTTGGCGATAAGAGACATGCTTGAAAAGCCGGAAGTGGTTGTAAAAGCGGATTCACAGGTAAAGAGTTCCGAAATAATGCAGGTTATGAATGCTGCACAGGATGCCGAATACAAAAAATTAATTGTTGCAGGCGAACCGTTATCTAAAAAAGAACAAAAAGAACTTAAAGAAGAAAATGAAATCAAAGGGTAATAATAATGTCCAGAAACCGTGATACATTTAATGAAATTAATATAACACCGTTAACCGATATATTTTTGGTGCTGTTGATTATAATGATGGTTATTGCGCCGTTGTTAGACCAGCAGGGTCTAAACCTTACCGTGCCGGAAATGGTTGAACAGGAACAAATTCAAAATGACGAAACAAAAATATTATCAGTCACGGTATCTGCAGATGACAGATATTTTATTGACGGGGAAGAAATAGCTGCAGACAGCTTGGAAACCACCTTAAAACAGCTTGCAAAAGATTATCCTGACGGATTAATGATAGAATCTGACGGGAATGCGACCCACGGTGCAGTTGTCAAATTAATGGATAACGCAAGAAATTCAGGAATAACAAGTATTTCCGTTACAGAATTATAAATATTGGAGTTTATCAGGCAGGAATTTTATATTTACACATTTTAATCTTTTTGAGATATAATAAAAAAGGATTTTATTAGTGAGAGGTTAATTAAATGAACAAAAGTCAATCTGCAGGTATGTATATAGTATTAGCTATAGTTGTACTGGTGTTTGTATCATCAGTATTTATGGCAGGCCCGACAACAAGCACAAGCGAGCTTTCATACTCAAATTTTATTGAAAAGTTAAACAATAAAGAATTCAAAAAGATTGAAAAAGCAGATGACTACTTAATTGCAATACCGGCAAACCAGCCGGCTGCGGAACAAACCGTAAAAGAACAAAGCCCTTTCGGCATTATAGAGAAAAAAGTTCCACAGGTGCAATATAAAGTTTTAACGCCGAACGACCCTGATTTGATGAAAAAATTAGAAGCGGCTGATGTTGAAATTACCGTAAAAAAACCTGCTGAGTCTTCACAGTTATTGGGAGTTCTCGGCTCATTATTATTACCGCTTTTATTTATAGTTTTTCTTGTTGTAATGGCAAAAAGCATTCAGGCAGGCGGTTCTCAGGCAATGTCTTTTGGCAAAAGCAAAGCAAAAATGCTTTTGGACAGCAAAGTAAAAACAACATTCAAAGATGTTGCGGGTATAGACGAAGAAAAGAAAGAGCTTGAAGAAATAGTCGACTTTTTAAAACACGGCGAAAAATACATAAAACTCGGCGCAAAAATTCCGAAAGGCGTACTTTTAGTAGGCGCACCGGGTACAGGTAAAACTCTTATGGCAAAAGCAGTTGCCGGAGAAGCCGGCGTTCCGTTTTTCTCAATAAGCGGATCTGACTTTGTTGAAATGTTCGTCGGTGTCGGTGCAAGCCGTGTAAGAGATTTGTTTGAACAGGCTAAAAAACACCAGCCGTGTATAATTTTTATTGATGAAATTGATGCCGTAGGCCGTCAAAGAGGCGCAGGTTTGGGCGGCGGACACGACGAAAGAGAACAAACCTTAAACCAATTGCTTGTTGAAATGGACGGGTTTGATGAAAACGTTAATATAATAGTTATTGCGGCTACCAACAGACCCGACATTCTGGATAACGCGCTTTTAAGACCGGGAAGATTTGACAGACAAATTGTAATCAATCGTCCTGATATTTTGGGCAGAGAACAAATTTTACAGGTTCATGCAAAAAATAAACCGCTTGCAAATGATGTTGAACTGAAAGTTCTTGCAAAACGCACACCCGGATTTACCGGAGCAGACTTACAAAACCTGCTGAATGAAGCGGCACTTCTTGCCGCACGCCATGACCAGAAAGAAATCAATATGGAAAATCTGGAAGAAGCTATTGATAAAGTTATGGCAGGCCCTGAAAAGAAAAGCAGAATTATATCAGATGAAGAAAAAGAAAATACAGCTTACCACGAAGTCGGTCATGCCCTTCTGGCAAAACTTTTGAAAAACACCGATCCTTTGCACAAAGTCTCAATAATTCCGCGCGGCATGGCGCTTGGTGTTACAATGACTTTGCCTGAAAAAGATCACTTAACAATGAAAAAATCCCAATTGCTGGATAGAATTACAATGACTCTCGGCGGACGTGTTGCGGAAGAAATCGTATACGGCAAAGATTCAATCACAACAGGAGCTTCAAATGATTTGGAAAAAGTAACTTCGCTTGCAAGAAATATGGTAACGACTTACGGCATGTCCGAAAAAATGGGCAATCTTCAATACGGTAAAAGTGAAGAACATGTCTTTATGGGACGTGATTTCGGCCACACCAGAGATTTCTCGGAAGAAATTGCCGCAGAAATTGACAAAGAAGTCAAAAAAATCGTTGATGAACGCTATGAAATCGCAAAAAAACTTCTTAATGAAAACAGAGATATGCTTGAATATATTTCAAAAACTTTGCTGGATGAAGAAACTATTGACGAAAAACGTTTCGTGGAATTAATGGAAAAAGTTCAAAGTGAAAGGGAAAATTCATAAAACTCTTTATGCACTCGAAATAAATATCTTTGATACAAAAGATAATTTTCAAATTGCAAAAGATTTTTTTCGTACAAATAAAAGGGGATTATTGCTTGAAAAGGCACAATCAAGTGCATGCGATATCTTGTGCCTGAAATTCAACATAAAATCAGAAACAGATATTCCCAAATCCGTCCGAATTCTGAAAGCACTTCTGCCTAAAATTTCAAAACCTTTAATGATAAACGGGGTTTATGATAACAATCTCAACATAAAACTCTTGCCTGCACTTATTAAAACCTTGGACAGAAAATGTATAATTTGTTCCGCAAATGAACGAACTTACAAAGATATTCTGCCCGCTGTCATCAAAGGAAAACATAAAATTGTTCTAAAAAGTCCGATTGATATACATCTGTGCAGAGAATTAAATATTCTTGCATCAGATATTGGACTTTCGCTTGATAAAATCATAATAGACACCGATATAGGCGGGCTTGGCTACGGACTTGATTACGGATACAGTATTATTGAAAAAATAAAACTTGAGGATGACAAATACTTAAATTTACCTGTTATAAGTTTTGCCGCGCAGGAAAGTTTAAGAACAAAAGAAGCAAAATACAATACTTTTTCAAAAAGCTGGGGTGATTTAAAAACAAGAGCAAGTATGTATGAAATAGCCTCCGCTTCCGCGGTAAAAGCCGCAGGAGCAGATATAATCGTGCTATATAATCCTGAAAGTATAAAAATTATGAAAGGACTCTCATAATGAAACTGTCAGGACTTGAAATTTTTAAATACTTACCGGGAAACCATAAAGCCGCTCACACCAATTGCAAAGAATGCGGCTGTCCGACCTGCATGGCTTTTGCAATAAAACTTGCACAAAAACAAATAACTTATGACAGATGTAAATACATGCCGGAAGAACTTAAAAAATTATGTCAAAAAAATATCAAAGCACCGCAAAAAACAGTAAAAATTGACGGTCTGAAAATAGGCGGGGAAACCGTACTTTACAGACACGAAAAAAAATTCGTAAATAAAACCGTATTTGCAGTGGTTCTGGATTGTAAATCGCCTGATTTTGAAAAAAAACTTGAACGAGTTAAGAATTTTGAAATTAACCTGCTGAAGGAAAAAATAAAAATTGATCTTGTAATTCTGAAAAATGCCGAAAAGCATCAGATAAAAAACCTTTGCGATGAAACTGTTTATATAGAAGAAAAAGATTTTTTAAAGCTTTCTTTAAAAAGGATTTGCGATAATAATTTTCACAAAACGGCTGATGAACTTGTAAAAATAAGGACAAAGGCTATTGCTGAACGCGATGAAAAATATTCGGATCCTGTATATGTATATTTTAAATCAACACCTGACAAATACGGCTTGTGCGCACGTGCAAGTTATTATCTTTGCAAATACGCCAATATGCTTGTATTTGAAGACTTTGATGAGAGTCTTTTTGCAACCTTAATGATGCTCCGTCAAAATATTTACACAGACCCGCAAAAACCCTTACAGGTAGAGCCTAAAATATATGAATTCAATAACCCGGATGAAAATTCGCTTGTTTTTATGACAACAAACTTTGCACTGACATTTTATGCGGTTGCAAATGAACTTCAGCATTTGAAAGTGCCGTCATATCTTATAGTAACGCCGGCAGGCGGAATGAGTGTTTTGACAGCTTTATCAGCTGAAAAATTTACTGCTAAAACGGTTGCAAAAACATTAAAAAAATTTGATTTGATTAATAAAGTTAAGACAAGAAAAATCATTATCCCCGGACTTCTTGCCCCGATGAAAAACGAACTTGAAAAGGCTCTGCCGGAATTTGAAATTATTGTCGGCACCATAGAAGCCTATTCCATTGCCGAATTTGTAAAAAATATAATCTAAAAAAAGAACTCCCTTTCGGGAGTTCTTTTTTATTCAAGATAACCATCAGGGAATTTCCAGCCGCTCAATTGGATTACGGCACCGCAAATTTGTCCGCCGCTTTTTACATTACAAGCAAAATTTTGAAAAACACCGGGGTTATCTTCAATTACAAAATTCGGCTGCATCATTTCTTCTGCAGTATATCCGCTACCTTCACCGAATAATCGCAAACCGTAACCTATATTAAAAGTTTTTCCTGAATTCTCAAAATCACCGTCATCATTGGTATTTCCTGCGGATTTACCGGGATTACCGGGTGAAAAATACATGACAAAAATATCTTTTCCTAAAACATTCGGTTCCGACTTGCCGTTTATATCAGCATAAATCCATATATGCGGATAATAAGTCTCCGCCCCTGCCCAAGTATAAATGATCGTTCCGTCATTTAATATAAATCCTTCATCTACATAAGAGTACATAGAATCATTTGACAATCTGATAACAACATCTCCGCATTTATCAAACGGAAAACATTTTTGAGACACTTTTAAATAAGAAAATAAATATTTCTCCCAAAAATATTCTGCTTTAGATGAATATTGCGACGGATATTGATTCCACGCCCATGTATTATAATCCCCGTGTTCAACTTTCGCCATTTCAAACGCATTTTTTAAAGTTGCATAAGTTTTTTGCAAACGGGATATTGTCTGCTTTTCCTGATAATTCGC
>CALVER010000052.1 GCA_944326625.1 Candidatus Gastranaerophilales bacterium
CTTTTGACATCAAGCGGATTTGGACTAGAGTGAGCGCAGCGATACTCGTCCTGACGAGCAAAACCACGCTTTTGCGAGTCGTCCAAATTCAAGACAAGCGACCGCCGTGCGCGCAGCACCCGCCGGTGGCACTGAAAAAATTAATTAAAAAACTTCAGATAACAGTTTTTATGTAAAGCGGTATTGTTAATTATTGTGTTATTTAACTAATAATCATATAAAGCGGCTTTACCAATATTGGCACAATATAATGTCCTGCCTCAGGCAGATAATAGTTTTTATGTAATTATTAAAAAATCATAACATTGAGCCCGCGTGAGTTTTTTAGTATTATAATAGAAAAAGTAAATAGCATAAGGGATATAAAAATTGAGAGAGAAATATTATTTTATTGCAATAGGCGGAATAGGAATGAGCGGTCTGGCTAAATACCTTTTGGAAAACGGTTATGAGGTATCAGGTTCGGATATTAATGACAGCAAATATATTGATAAATTACGCGATTTGGGCGCAAAAGTTTATATAGGACATGATGAAAAAAATCTTCCCGAAGATTGCGTTGTTGTCGCAAGTACTGCAATCAAAGAAAATAACCCCGAAATGCAAAAAGCACGCAGGCTCGGGCTTACGGTACTTCATAGATCAGATGTGCTTGCAAAATTATCCAAAATGGGTAAATTCTTTATAGGATTTTCCGGCACTCATGGAAAAACCACAACCAGTGGGCTTTGCTCGTATGTTTTGGAAAAAGCCGGACTTAAGCCGTCTTATGTCGTCGGCGGCATGCTGCCTGACATAGGAACAAATGCACATTCTCAAGACGGAAAATTTTTCTGTGCCGAGTTGGATGAAAGTGACGGTACTATCGTTAAATATTCGCCTGATGTCGTTGTAGTTAATAATCTTGAGGCTGATCATCTGGATTTTTACAAAAACGGTTTGGAATCTATTATTGAAACTTTTGACAAATTCATTTCAAATCTTAAACCTGATGCGAAAGTTTTGATAAATAATGACTGTAAAGGCGCAGTACAATTAAAAGGCAGAAATTTTATTACCTATGGCTTAAATAATGCGGATTACACAGCAAAAAATATTGAATACAATGAAGATTTTACAACTTTTGATATTTATTATAAGGGTGAATTTTTATCGGATATGAAAATCTGCTTAAAAGGTCAGCATAATGTGTATAATTCACTGGCTGTTTTTGCGGCATTGAGAGAATCCGGAGTTGATACCGATCTTGTAAAACCGCATTTTGCAACGTTTACGGGTATGGGACGGCGTTTTCAAAAAGTTTGCGAATTTGACGGAATATCTGTTTATGATGATTACGCGCATCATCCGACTGAAATTAAGGCAACGCTTTCTTCCGCAAAATCTTTTAAAGGACGAAATGTTATAGCTGTTTTCCAGCCGCACAGGTATACAAGGCTTGCTAACCTTTGGAACGATTTTTTAAACGCATTTGATGACGTAAATCATGTTGTTGTAACGGATGTTTATGCAGCGTCAGAAACTCCGATAGATGGCATTAATTCTGAAAAATTCACTGAAGCATTATCCGAAAACCATTCAGCTGAATATATTCCGGGCAGCATTAAAGAAGTTGCGGAAAAACTGCTGCCGAAGTTGAAATCCGGCGATATTGTAATCGGGCTCGGCGCAGGTACAATTACAAATCTTGGAAAAGAACTTTTAAGCAAGGAGACCGTCAATGCTTCTTGAAACTGATTATGATATTTCAAAACTAACATCATTCAAAATCGGCGGAAAGGTTAAAAAAGTTTATTTTCCGGAAACTGTTGATGAATTTACGCAAATATTAAAAACAGAACCTGATGCTTTGGTCGTCGGGAATTTATCAAATATTCTGGTTTCATCAAAAGGTTACGACGGAGTTTTAATCTGTACAAAACGCATGGATGAAATTGAATTTGACGGGAATATTGTAACCGCAAGCGCCGGCGTCAGGGGAACAAAATTATCCAAACTTGCGGCGGCAAAAGGTTTAAGCGGATTGGAATTTATGATAGCATTTCCGGGTTCCGTTGGCGGTGAAGTTTATATGAACGCCGGTGCTCACGGGCAAATGATTGCGGATGTTTTGAAAACCGCAAGGATTTATTCACAGGACACCGGAATAATTGAGCTTTCAAATGATGAAATGGAATTTGACTACAGGACATCAATATGTCAGAAAAAGCCTTATATTGTTCTAGACGCAGCATTTGAATTAACGCCTGATAGTGCCGAAAATATTCAGGAAAGAATGAATAAAAATTTGAATTTTCGTCAAGACAAACAACCGTCATTAACATTACCGAACTGCGGAAGCGTATTTAAAAATCCGGAGAATGATTCTGCGGGACGTTTGTTGGAATCTGTTGGCGCAAAAGAATTTACAGCAGGCGGAGCAAGAGTTTTTGAAAAACATGCGAACTTTATTATAAATGAAAATTCCGCTACATCATTGGATGTCTTAACATTAATGGATAAAATGTCATCAGCGGTTGAAGATAAATACGGTATAAAATTAGTGCCTGAAGTCAGATATTTAGGCGGGAACGATGAAAGAGAGGTTGAATTATGCAGGAAATTACAAATAGAATTGATAAAAATTCAAAAATAGCAGTATTATGCGGTGGACTTTCATCAGAAGCCGAAGTCTCAATGCGTTCAGGCAAAGGCTGCTATGAAGCGCTTAAAAGACTTGGATTTGATAACACCGAGCTTGTCGTTGTTGACAAAGATATTGCATTAAAACTCAAAGAAGGCAATTACGATTACGCATTCAATGCTTTGCACGGCAAATACGGCGAGGACGGATGTATTCAGGGGATTTTAGAAATTTTAAGGATACCATATGCAGGCTGCGGTGTTATGGCAAGTTCTGTTTGTATGAATAAAGAATTTACCAAAAGAATTCTTTCCACAAATCCCGATATCATTATGGCAAGATCAGCATTTGTTAAAAAAGGCGAAGATGTTTTTGAAAAGACGGCGGATTTGGAATATCCTTTGTTTGTAAAGCCCGTGAGTGAAGGTTCAAGCTTCGGGATGACCAAGGTTGATAAAAGAGAAGACTTGAAAGACGCTTACGAAACTGCCGTAAAATACAACGACGATGTACTTGTTGAAGAATTTATAGACGGATTTTTTGTAACCGTAGGAGTTCTTGAAGCTGACGGCAAACCTTTTGCAACAGAAATTCTTGAAATCAGACCGAAAAATGAATGGTATGACTTTGAAGCTAAATACACTCAAGGTATGTCTGATTTTATATGTCCGGCAAATTTGTCACCCGAGGTTACGGAATACGTAAAAGAACTTGCGGTAAAAGCTTTTGAAACAGCAGGCTGCAGCGGTGTTTCAAGAATTGATTTTATGATGAAAGATGATATTCCGTATTTGTTGGAAATCAATACAAGCCCCGGCATGACTGCAACAAGTGATTTACCTGCACAGGCTCTTGCTATGGGCATTGATTATGACAATTTGGTATTACTGATATTGAACAGCGCAGGATTGAATAAATAATGACAGATTACGAAGAATTTGAAAGTGCGGAAGAACTTTTAAAAACCAAACAACAAGAAAGAAAAATAAGAAAAGGTAAGAAAAAACAGAGCTTTTTCAAAGGTTTGCTGCGTTTCTTAACAGGATGCGGCGTAATTTTCGGAGTCTATTATTTTTCAACTTTCAGCGGCTGGTATCTGCCGTCAACAACCTTTAAAAATCCGGAGCCAGCGCGTATTCAAATTGTGGATAACAAAATTGTAAAAATTCAAAAAATAAAAAATGTAATAAAAGATATAGAGGTACCGAAAGTCCCTCTGTATATGGCAAATTTAAACGAATTAAAATATAAGTTAATGTCACTTGCGCCGGTTGATGAGGTTTATATAAGGAGATATGCTTTTCCTGCAAGAATTTTAATTATAATACGCGAGGCAACTCCTGTTATAACCATAGCTCCTGATGAAAAAGTTAAACCTGTTGCTGCGTTTACAAGGGAAGGCCGTTTGATAATCGGACCGGATTATCTGCCGCTGCCGGAAGAATATAAAACCGTTAAAGTTTTATCCTACGGCAATAAAGGCGATGATTACAGAAAATGGGATGCTGCTAAAATAAGACAGATTTTAAGAATTGCCAAATATGTTGAAACTTTTTCGCGTGAAAAAATTGAATACATTGATATGCGGAATCCTGATGATATTTACGTAAAAATTAAGACAGTTCCGGTTCGTCTCGGTCAGCCTGATTCAAATATTTATGAAAGAATTAAACGCATTCCGTCAATTCTTCCTCAAGTCGAAAAAGTCAAGGGCAAGGTTAAATACATTGATTTGAGCTGGGAAAAAGTTAATTATCTGAAATTGGAATAAAGGAGTAATAATGAAAGTTGCATTGGCGCAGACAAGATTCAAAACAGCGGATTTTGATTTTAATTTTAAACAAATAACAGACGCAATTGAAAAAAACGATTGCGATTTGATAATATTTCCTCAGTATGATTTGGAAGATACAGGGGCAAAAGACCTTGTGATGGATGAAAAATCACAGGATGCTGAAATGCATTTTTATCAAAATCTTGCGCTGAAAAATTATGATAAAGCCGTTCTAATCGGCGATGTTTTAATCCAAAACGGCGAAATCGGAATATCAGAAGACGGATTTTATATAATACAGGGTCAAAACGTTTATGTTGATGAAATCTACCGCGATGATGTGATATGCGACCTTTATATTCTTGCAAAAAATAAATATTTTGTGATGAATGATTACAAAGAATTTGTTGAGAGCATCAATACAAGAAACGATTTTATTTTTGTTAATGCTGTGGGAATGGCTGACGAAAATATTTTTGCGGGCGGAAGTTTTGCAAAAAACAGAGAAAACGAACTTGTGATGCATTTACCTGTTTGTGAAACAGCGTGCGAAATTATTGATTTCAAAAAAGTAATTCACTATGAAGAACCTCAAATCGAAGAAATTGTTTATAAAGTTTTGACATTTGCTTTAAAAGAATACTGTGAAAATACAGGTTTCAAAAAGATTATACTTGGACTGTCAGGCGGTATAGACAGCGCCTTGACTGCCGTTCTGGCAGCTGATGCGATGGGTGCTGAAAACGTTCTCGGGGTTATGATGCCGAGTATGTATTCTTCTGAAGGCAGTGTTACGGATTCTATTACACTTGCGCAGAACCTAGGAATACGCACGGAAAAACATTCTATCACACCGCTATTTGATAATTTCATGGAAAAAATTGCACACGAAACAAAACAGGATTTAGCGGAGGAAAATTTGCAGGCGCGTTTGAGAGCACTTATTTTGATGTTCTTTTCAAATCGCGACGGCAGGCTTTTGCTTTCCACCAGCAACAAATCAGAAGCCGCAATGGGATTTGGCACACTTTACGGCGATCTTGCGGGCGGTCTGAATTTAATCTGTGATTTAACAAAAACAAATGTCTACAAACTTTGTGCGTATATTAACCGCAATGAAGAAAGAATTCCGCAGGCAATTATTGAAAAAGCTCCGTCAGCAGAGCTTCATCCGGGACAGAAAGATCAGGACAGACTTCCTGAATACGCAATTCTTGATGATATAATTGAAATGTACATTGAACAAAACAAACCTGTTGAAGAAATCTGCGCCAAATACGGCACCGAACTTGTTCTTGATACGGTTAAAAAGATTTACAGAGCGCAATTTAAACGTAAACAGTGCTGCCTTGGCATAAGACTTACCGAAAGGTCTTTTTTGAACGGGGTCAATCTGCCGATTATGCAGAGGTTTTATTAATTATGAATTACGAAGATGCCGTAAAACTTTTAACAAGCCAGGGAAAATTTTATATTGAACTCGGACTTGAAAGAATTTCCCGAATTCTTGATATTTTGGGTAATCCTCAAGATAAATTAAAATGTATTCATGTTGCGGGAACTAACGGCAAAGGTTCTGTCTGCGCAATTATTGAATCGGTGTTAAAAGAAGCAGGGATAAAAGTAGGTCTTTATACAAGCCCGCATATTTTTGACTATACTGAAAGAATTAAAATCTCGGGAAATGAGATTTCTAAAAATGATTTTGCAAATTATGTGGAAAAAATTTGCTCTCTTGCTGATAAAAATAGCATTCATCTTACGGAATTTGAAATTTTGACAGCCGTTATGTTTGAATATTTTGCCGATAATAATGTCGATGTTGTTGTTTTGGAAACAGGGCTCGGCGGGCGATTTGATGCGACAAACGTTATAAAATCAAATCTCTGTTCTATTATTACGCACATTGATTTTGACCACACGGAAAGGCTCGGCAAAACTTTGGAACAAATCGCTTTCGAAAAAACAGGAATTATTAAAGAAAATTGTCCCGTTATTACTGCCGAAGGCTTTGAAATAATAAAAGACACCGCAGATAAGAAAAATTCCCTTATGATTATGGTATCGCCGTTTGAAAATACTTCAAATCTTTCATTGAAAGGACTTTATCAGCAGGAAAATTTATCTCTTGCACTGACCGCTGTCCGTTATCTTTTCAAAGAAATTTCTGAAGATACTGTTCAAAAAGCCTTGAAAAAAGTTCAGCATCCTTTCAGGTTTCAGTATTTTGCCGACAAAAATATGATAATTGATGCCGCACATAATCCCAACGGTATTCGTGCGTTAAAGCAAAGTCTGGATTTTTATTATGCAAATACGCCCAGGCGCTTTATTTTCGGCTGCCTTAAAAATAAAGACTACAGAAAAATGATTACTGAATTATTTAACCCTGAAGATGAAATTTATTTTTATCGTTTCAACTACCTGAATTCATCTGAAATTGATGAACTTCAGGCAGTTTGTCCTTACCCGTCAAAAGAATTTACCGGACAAAAATTCAATTACAAGGACGGCAAATTAACGGTTGTTTGCGGCTCTTTTTATATGATGAAAGAACTGCTTACAAAACTTTAATTATTCTTCCTGACCTTTTGAAACCATTTCTTCAATAAGGCTGTTCAATCTTGCGGGTGAGAATTTTGAACAGGAATTCCAAATTAATGTGGGTTTGGGTTCTTTTAATGACGGACTCGGATAGTCGCAGCTGCAGGTACCCTTCAGCATATTTGTCGACCCATCAACACTGGAGGCAAAGTGTGAACAGCAGTTACAAATTTTTAAAATAAATCCGTAATCGTCAAGTTTTGATTTTAATTCCTGCAAAGCATCAATCATTCTTAAATGCCCGCCGGTTGTATATTTTTTATTTTTGAATATAAATCTAACCTTTGAAATTCCTTTATCGGAGATAAATTCCAATTTGCACGGAAGATCGCTTTTGCCTGTTGATACAACAACATCAATAGAGAGTTTATCTTTTTCGTTTGTGACTCTGCCGTTAGCAATTCTTGCAAGAAGTCCGCGTATCGGAGGCATATTTTTTATAATATGCCCTATTGAATATAAAGGATAGAAACATAACAAAATTATTTCTTTCAAATTCAATTTTGCATTTATCAAGCTTATTGCAAAACCGGCAATCAAAAGCATGAATGAGAATAATACAATTTTGAAATCCACAAAGAAATAGTATCTGTAAGAATGTTTCATCAAGCCTAAATAAGCAATAACAAGCACCCAGAAATTAGGCGCAACAAGCGACAGAACATGTTCCGTGAATACAAAGTTTTTGGTAAAAATGCCGCGGATACAGTTTTTGAAAAGTTTTAATCGTTGAGAAAGTCTCGGACGTCTGAAAATATAACCCTCAGCGTTTACAAAGGTTTGTATATTAGGATTATAGGCGCATTTGTAGCCAATTTTTGAGAGCAGGAGGCTGTATTTTAATTCGCTGTCAATATTTTTAAAATCAACTTCGCCTATTCTGTCGACGATTTCTTTTTTAATTATGAAAACTCCGGAATCGGCCTGAACTGCCAGCCCCAAAAGTGTGCGTGCCTTATTAATAAAATTCATGTGATATTTAAAATAAACAGCTTTTATTGTATCAATAATATCAAGGTTATCAGTAAGCATCAGTGTTTCGCCGCTCAATACGGAATTTTTAACCAGTGCGGAATTTACAGTTGACAAAAAGTCAGTTGAAATACCGCGTGTTGCGTCAATAAATATATATGAATCAATCCACTGATCCGGCACCAGCTGCTCTATTAATAATGACACAGCCTGATCTTTGCCTAAAGTCCCATTGTCTTTGAAATTGATAACGTTTACAAATCTGTTAGTATTAAAAATTGTTTCCGAACCGTCATTACAATTATCCAAAATGGCGAACACTTTAAAGCAATCAATCGGATAATCCTGAAGTTTTAATTGATTAATAAGACTTTCAAGAGTAGCTTTGTTATTGTGTGAATAAATTACCACCGCAAGATGGTCTTTTTCTTCATATTGTGCGTATCTTTTTTCTATCTTAAAAGGTTTATCCTTGAGATTTCTTACGGCTAAAACGAGAAAATATACTGAATAAACCGCAATATATATGTATAATAAATCTAGAATATATTCCATGCCTAATCCTTCCTGATAAACATTTTAGTTAAAACCATAAAAAATTTCCATTACATGTAAATAAATGTAATGAGTGGACAATTTAATAAAATTATGGTATGATTCTTTCCAAGAGAAGGAGAAAAGCTTATGGAATTTGAAAGAATTTTGAGAAACGGGGGGGGCGTCTCCTCTAAGTC